>NZ_LMDT01000002.1:0-244654 GCF_001425885.1 Ensifer sp. Root1252
MCTAGTACCGCGCCACAGAGATTATGACGGTTTGTCTTATCGTAGAATGGGCAGGGCTTCTGGTGGGATGAGAAGCTGGATGCTTCGTGCGGCGCCTGGCACGCGGGATATGAAACCCGCCTTCTCGAGGGTCAGCACCATCTGGTGAACAGACGGAGCCGTAACGCCGAAGTGGCGACGCATGTCGGCTTCGGCCGGAGGCTGTTTGAAGATGCGGCTGTAGGCGTAGATGAAGGCCAGGTACTGGCCTTGGATTTGCGTAAGGCGATGTGTTGCCGTTGCGGCTTGCGGGTCAAGTGAGGGACTCATTTTCGGATTCATCTGCGTCTCCGCGCTGAAGGAGGTGTCGATGAATATAAAGTTTCACATAGAGCTTAGCCAATCGGAACGTGATCAACTGGCCGCTTTGTTGAGCGGGGGACGCCATGCGTCGCGCAAGATCAAGCGCGCCCAGATCCTGGTCGCGGCGGACGAAGGCTTCAGCGACGAGGCGATCGCGGCAACCTTGAACGTCAGCGGATCGACGATTTACCGGACCAAGCGCCGGTTTGTGGAAGCCAATCTGGAGGGCGCGCTCAGTGAAGAACCGCGCCCGGGCGTTGGGCGCAAGCTATCAGCCAAGGAGGAGGCGCTGTTGGTGGCGACCGCCTGCTCAAAGCCGCCGCCCGGGCGAGCCCGCTGGACGCTTGAGCTTCTGGCCGATGAGATGGTCCGGCTCACCGATCATGACGAGTTGTCCTCCGAGACCGTGCGTCGCCGGCTGGCTGAGAACCATCTCAAGCCTTGGCGCAAAAACATGTGGTGCATCCCAAAGATCGATGGGGAATACGTCGCGCGCATGGAGGATGTTCTCGACCTCTACGCAGAAACGCCTGATCCACAAAGGCCCGTGGTCTGCTTCGACGAGAGCCCGACCCAACTCATCGGCGAAGTGCGCGAGCCCATTGCGGCCAAGCCTGGCCAGCTTGAACGCTACGACTGCGAGTATCGTCGAAATGGCACGGTCAATCTGTTTGTCTTCATGGACGCCCACCGGCCCTGGCGCAGGGTGAAGGTCACCGATCGGCGAACCAACCAAGACTTCGCCGAGTGCATGCGCGAACTGGTCGACGTCGATTATCCCGACGCCCCGATCATCCGCGTGGTGATGGACAACCTCTCCACCCATTCCGCCGGGGCGCTTTACGACGCATTTCCCGCCCCGGAGGCTCGAAGGGTGCTGAAGCGACTCGAGTTCCACCACACGCCCAAGCACGCCAGTTGGCTTAACATGGTCGAGATAGAGATCGGTGTCCTGCGTAGCCAGTGCCTCGACCGTCGTATCGACAACAAAGACACCATAATCGCCGAAGTCGCAGCCTGGGAGCAGCAACGCAACACCCATGGCGCAAAGATCCAATGGATGTTCACAACCGAAAATGCCCGCCAAAAGCTCCGCAAAGCCTACCCCGTCAAAGAGTCATAATCTCTGTGGCGCGGTACTAGNAACACCCATGGCGCAAAGATCCAATGGATGTTCACAACCGAAAATGCCCGCCAAAAGCTCCGCAAAGCCTACCCCGTCAAAGAGTCATAATCTCTGTGGCGCGGTACTAGGCGGTCCCGCCCGAGCTTGTCGGTGTCAGACGCAGCAAGCCGTGTCAGTTGCCCCTGATCGTTGCGCCCGATCGCGCCGAGTTCGCGGATGCGGGTAAGCAGACGTTCGGCATTAATGGACTGATGAGACATGACGGCGCCGCCTTCAATCGTGTTTGTATTGAGCATCGCGACTGTCACTGCCCCACATCCGGTGCGGCCAGCCGTTGCCGGACGATTTCGGCGTGGAACCGGGCACCGAAGATCAAGGCATCGTCATTGAAGTCGTAATGCGGATTGTGCAGCGGCGCGGATTCCTGGCCGTTGCCGATAAAGACGAAGCAACCCGGCACATGCGCGAGGAACCGGGCAAAATCCTCCGATCCGGTCATCGGCTCGGCGGCGACGGCGACATTGTCCGTCCCGAACACCGCACCGGCCGCTGCGAAGGCATGATCGACGAGAGCCGGATCGTTGAGCAGCGGCACGAACTCACGCGTATAGGTCACCTCGACCTCGCAGCCATAGGCATCCGCCGTCCCCTTGGCGATCGTGCGCATCTGCTGTTCGATCCTGGCGCTCACCTCAGGTCGGAAGCTGCGCGCATCACCAAGAATGCGGGCCAGGCCTGGCAAGGCATTGCGCGTGCCGTCGGTGATCAATTCGGTCACGGAGACGACGGCGATATCGGCCGGAGAGAGCCTTCGCGAAACGATGGTCTGGAGATTGACCACTGTCGCGCAGGCAGCGACCAGCGTCTCGTTGCCCGCGTGAGGTCGCGCGGCATGGCCGCCGACGCCCTTGAGCGTGACCTCGAAATTGTCTTCGGCCGACATGATGGCGCCGGCACGGGTCTCGAACCTTCCGACCGGCAGGCCCGGCATATTGTGCAGCCCATAGATCTCGTCGAAGGGAAAGCGTTCCAGCATGCCATCGGCGAGCATGGCAAGTGCACCCTTCCCCCATTCTTCAGCTGGCTGGAAAACGAAGCGCACGGTCCCGTCAAAGCCACCCTCCTCGGCCAGCAGCTTTGCTGCGCCGAGCAGCATCGCCGCATGGCCGTCGTGGCCGCAGGCGTGCATCGTGCCGGGCCGGGTGGAGCAATAGGCAATTGTCCCCTGTTCCGCGATACGCAGCGCATCCATATCGGCACGCAGCGCTATGGCGCGATTTCCCGTTCCATGCCGCAGCGTGCCGATCACCCCGGTGCCACCGATACCTTCGGCGACCTCGTCAAGGCCGAACTCCCGCAGCTTGGCGGCAACGAAGGCCGCTGTCCGCTTTTCCTCGAAACCGAATTCCGGATGGGCGTGCAGGTCATGACGCCACGCCGTCATCTCCGCCACAAGCTTGTCGATATCCGTGTTTGCCATCCGCGTCATACCCTTTCCAATTTCTCAGCCCCGGCGACATCAGCCGGCGCGAGGCCAACCAGCTCTTCGTAGCGTTCAGGATCCGTGGCACCTTCGGTATTGATCACCAGGATCCGCGAATTGGCATCAAGGCCGAGGGCGGCGCGCATGTTCGGGTCTCCGGCGACCGTGATGAGGCCAGCCAGCCCGACACCGCCGCTTTCGCCAGCAACGATTGCCGGATCGCCCCCTTTCGGGCGAGCGAGGCGGTTCATGATCGAAACGGCATCCTCCTCGTCGATCATCATGAAGGCGTCGGCAACACGCGAAAGAATGCGCCAGGCGACAAGAGAAGGCTCGTAACATTCGAGCATCGCCATGACAGTTGGCTCGCCATGTAACACTTTCACCGGATGGCCGGCCCTTGCCGTTTCCAGCAGGCAGGCAGCTCGGGCCGGCTCGACTACGACGAAGCGCGGCCGGTCATGACCGTAACGCAGCGCCAGGTGCCCGGCCGTTGCAGCAGCGATTCCGCCGACGCCGGCTTGCACGAAGACATGCGTCGGTGGTGCGTCGATCGTCCGCAAGGCTTCGCACAAAAGCGCCGTATATCCCTGCATGACCAGACCGGGAATATATTCGTATCCCGGCCAGGAGGTGTCCGATACGACGGTCCAGCCACGCTCGTTGCAGACCTTCGCCGCAAACTCCACCGAGTCGTCATAGGTTCCTTCGACCCGGACGATCTCGGCGCCGTAATGCGCAATCGCCTCTATGCGTTTCTGGCTGACACCGGAATGCACGAAGATCACCGATTTCGCACCGACAAGCTCAGCGCCCATCGCCACTGAGCGACCATGGTTGCCATCCGTGGCGCAGCCGAACGTCATTTGGCGCGCAACCGCGCGAACGTCAGGGCGCGTGAGATCGTCTATGTCGACGTCCAGGCCTGTCTGCTTCCGGACCTCGTCAAGCACCAGCCGGATCACCGCGTAGGATCCGCCAAGCGCCTTGAAACTGCCGAGCCCGAGCCGATGGCCCTCGTCCTTGACGAAGATTGCTCCGACCCCGAGTTCGGCCGCAAGCGCCGGCAAGGAATGAAGCGGCGTCGGCCGATGATCGTCACGGCGCGATAGCTGCCGCTCAACCTCTGCAGCCGCAGCAATCGAGAGCATTTCGGCATCGTCAGGCAGCAGCGGCGATCCGAAATCGGCATGGTGGTTGCGAATGAGCATGTGGGCAATCTCCTCGTTCGATGAAGTTATATTTCACCGAACGAGAGAAATGCGCTCTAAATGGAGAGCCCTTACGCAAGTTTGTAAATGACAATGAGGAAATGATGGCCGTTTCAAAGAGCACATCGGCGGAGCTCGACCGCTTCGACCTGGCAATCCTCTCAATCCTGCAGAAGGACAACACGACGCCACAGCGACAGATCGGCGAGGCCGTCAACCTGTCTGCGCCGGCCGTGCAACGGCGGATCAAGCGCATGGAAGAAACTGGGGTCATCCGCAGCAATGTCGCGGTGATCGAGCCGGCGCGGGTCAACCAGGCCCTGACGATCCTTGTCGAAGTGGAGGTGGAAAGCGAGCAGATCGACCTGCTCGATGCGGCCAAGGCCGCCTTCTCGGCCGCTCCGGAAGTCCAGCAATGCTATTACGTCACGGGCGACGTGGACTTCATGCTTGTCGTGATCGTGCCGACGATGGGCGATTACGAGGCCTTCACCCGCCGCATGTTCTTCGGCAACCCTAACATCCGGCGCTTTAGAACCTTCGTCACCATGGATCGCGTCAAGGTCGGCCTTTCCGTACCGGTAGAAAAGCCGCGCTGAAGGCTACTTTCGTCCGGCGAGCGCCTTCTTCTCCGCCGCCGCCCCCAGCGGCGCGCCGGCACCGATCGAGGACAGATAGGCATCGACGGTTTCAAGCGACGAGGCCGGCGCGAAACCCTCACCGGTTTCCGCTGTGACGATCGCCAGTTGCGTCTGCCAGCGTCCGGCGTTCCGGCAAGCAACCGACACGAAATCCGGCTGATCCGGCCGCTTCATCTCGTATTCGCGGCAGAGCCGCTCGCCGCCCGCCTGGAACGTCGAGACCAATCGAACTTTGGCCTCTCCGTCGCCGATCGCGATTTCCTCCCCCGACGCGCGCTGGTCGAGGATACCCGACACTTCAGGGTCGACCAGCCCCGCGACCTGCGGGTTCGCGACATCTACCTGGCCCGCTCCTCCGATAAGATACCCTCCGACGCCACCGACGACGATAAGCAGCGAGGCGGCTAGCGCCATCATCCATTGCGACGGGCGACGCGGCGCCTGTGCCGCGGGCTCGGGGCGGCGAAACGCGACGACATTGTCCGCATTCGCACTGTCATCGGCCGCAGCAACGGTCTGGCTGTCGTCACGTCTCGCTGCAGCGTCGGCAGCCATCGCGCGCACCTTCTGCGCCAGATGGTCAGGTACAGGCTCGTCGAGCAACGGCTTCATGGCCTCGCTGGTGGCAGCCCGGGTTTCCATGAACATGGCTACGCGCATCATCAGATCGTCATCCGTCTCGATCGCTGCCTCGACGAGGCGTGTCGTCTCGTCGTCGAGTTCGCCGTCGGCAAAGGCCATCAGGATTTCGTCGGTGAATACCATGTCGCTCATCTCGCCCCGCCTCTCATATCCGGTGAACGCGCGGCCGCCGGTTCTATTCCCGCGGCGTCAGCAAGATTCTTGCGGGCGCGGGCGAGCCTGCTCATCACCGTGCCGATCGGAATGCCGAGCACATCGGCCGCCTCCTTATAGGAGAGGTCCTCCACACATGTCAGCAGCAGCACCTCGCGCTGTTCAAGCACGAGATCGTCGATGGCGGCGGCCACGCTCTTTAGCGTCATGCGTGCCTCGGAGCCCGCTTCGCCTGATGGAACGGCAAGTTCGGGCTGGGCTTCGATCTCCTCGGTCGGGCCGGCCGTCTTCTGGCGGCGAAGCTGATCGATCCACAGGTTGCGCAGAATGCGGAATATCCACGCGTCGAAGCGCGTACCCTCCTCGAACCGCTCCGAGCCGGCAAGCGCCTTTTCGCACGCAGCCTGCACCAGATCGTCGGCGATATCGCGGGAGCGGCAAAGCGAAATGGCAAAGCGGCGCAGGTTAGGCAGGAAAGCGACGAGGCGCTCGCCGAAGGCGATATCCTGATCGGTCATTTCACGTTCCTTCCGGCGCTTCGGCGTGCACGCGGGGGAATAATTTGTCCATTCATCCGTTGAGCGATATGTGAACCACACGCAAAAGTCACCACCGATGGGCATGCCTTTCACGGTAAGCTGACCCCACTGGGCACGGTTGGGACAAGGAGAAAACCTTGAAGAAACGCCTGCTTCGATTGACCGCCGCATCGATCTGCGGCCTGGCCGTCGCCAATGGCGACCTCGTGCCATCAGGGATTGCCGGCTCGGCGACCACCGCTCCCTTTGCCCTTGTCACACCGGCCCATGCGGATGACGACGATGGCGGCGACGACGACGGTGACGGCGGTGGCAGTTCGTCTTCTGGTCGCTCCTCCGACCGAGGCTCCGGTGGCGTCTGGCGCGGCGGCGGCAATCTGCTCGACCTCTGGCAGGGCGCGCCGGAAAAGCGAACTGCCCGTCGCCCGCCGCCGGTGCGCAAACCGACCCATGTGCCCGGCGAAATCATCGCGCTTGGGCTCGACGACACCGCAATCCAGCGTCTCGGCGAAAGAGGGTTCACGGCGCGCAGCCGCCATCCCTTCGGACTTTCCGGCTCGCAGATCGTCAAGCTTTCGATCCCCACGGGAATGACGCTCGAGGCCGCACGCCAGCAGGTCGCGGCTGCCTCGCCGGGCGCCATTGCCGATCTCAACCATTATTTCGAGCCGAACGAAGGCTCGGTTCAGCCATCAACGCCGTGCGGCGAAGGCCGTTGCGCGCTTGTGCGCACAGCCATCGGCTGGCCCGAGCCCGATGCCGGCAAGGCCTGCACCGCTGCCGGCCCGATCGGGCTGATCGACACTGCGATCAATCCCGAGCATCCAGCGCTTCAACGCGTCGACCTCGACATCATCCGTCTCGCGGCCGACGAAGCGTCGGAGTCCGGACGCCAGCACGGCACCGCCGTTGCAGCGCTCATCGCCGGCCGGCAGGACAGCCGGGCTCCCGGTTTGTTACGCGATGCGCGATTGATCGCAGTCGACGCCTTCCAGAAGACCAGGGGCGACGCGGATGTCGCCGAGACCTATGATCTGGTCAGGGCGATCGATCTTCTGGCATCCCGCGGGGTGACGGTGATCAACATGAGCCTATCGGGGCCGGATAATCAGTTGCTTGAAAAGACCGTCGATCTGGTCGCGAAGCGCAATATCCTGCAGGTGGCGGCGGCCGGCAATGACGGCCCGAGGGCAAAGCCCGTCTATCCCGCCGCCTACCCTGAACTCATCGCAGTGACCGCCGTCGACCGCAATTTCCGCCCCTATCGCCGTGCAGCACAGGGCGACCACATCGACGTTGCAGCACTCGGCACCGGTGTCTGGACCGCCGCCTCCGTCGATGGTGGACGGCCGCGCACGGGCACCTCCTTTGCCGCCCCGTTCGTGACCGCCGCCGTTGCCATTCTGAGGGCATCGAACCCTTCGCTTTCGGCCGAAGAGATCGGCAAGCTTGTGGCGCAAACGACTGAGGATGTCGGTGCGCCTGGCAAGGATCCGGTTTTCGGCTGGGGTGTCCTAAACGCCCGCGAACTCTGCCGGCAGTAACGGCCGGGCTTCAGCGAACACGATAAACGCCCGATGGTTTTCCAGGCGGCACATTGAAAAAACTCCGGCGGAAAGAAGGTGCCGACTGCGCACCTCCTTTCCGCCGGAGCCGTCATGCCCTGAATTGATCAGGCGGCAAGGCCTCGCTCGGTGAGCAGCATGCCGACCCGCACCATGCGAACGGCATCTTCCGCGGCGCGCACCAGCAGTTTCGGCGCGGCGCTGATGGCATCGTCAAGGCTGCAAGGCGCCTTCAGGATCGAGGCGAAAGCATCGATGCCGTGCTCGAAGTTCAGGGTGACGCCCTTACCGATCGTTCCGGCCAGCGCGATCACCGGACGTCCGGCTTCCTTGGCGCGATGGCCGACCTCCGCCGGCACCTTGCCGAAGGGCGTTTGGCCATCGAGGCTGCCTTCCGCCGTAATCACCAGGTCGGCCCGGGCGATCATGCTGTCGAGATCGAGATATTGCATGACGATGTCGTAGCGCGGGTGCAGCTTGCCGCCGAGCAGGCCGAGGACGGCGGCGCCGAGGCCGCCGGAAGCCCCGGCGCCGGGCGCGCTGCCGACGTCGATACCGGTCGCGCCGTGGATCGCCCCGGCATAGGTCTCCATCGCATGGGCCAGCAGCTCGACCTGCTCAGGCGTAGCCCCCTTCTGCGGGCCGAACACCCGGGCGACGCCGCGCTCTCCGAGCAGCATGTTGTGCCAGTTCACGGCCGCGTCGATCCGAACCTCATTCAGACGCGGGTCTCTTGATGAGAGATCGA
Organism: Ensifer sp. Root1252; assembly: GCF_001425885.1. Lineage (NCBI taxonomy): Bacteria > Pseudomonadati > Pseudomonadota > Alphaproteobacteria > Hyphomicrobiales > Rhizobiaceae > Ensifer > Ensifer sp. Root1252. The sequence goes on from NZ_LMDT01000002.1 coordinate 8,451, forward strand.
TGCGGGCCAGTTGACCAAGAGCGCCGCCGCCTGGTGGCAGTGGCCGACCATCCCTGTCGAGCAGCTCGATCCCCAGCGCCTGCGCCATGCCGGCACCACCGTCATTGATGCCGCTGTCGCCGCAGCCAAGCAGGATGCGGCGTGCGCCGGCGTCGAGTGCTGCCCGGATCAGCTCGCCGACACCGTAGCTGGATGTGATGCAGGGGTTGCGGCGATCGCGCGGCACCAGCCTGAGGCCGGCGGCGGCCGCCATTTCGATGATGGCGACCGGTTCATCCTGCCCCCCGAGAAATCCGAAATGCGACAAGACCGGTGTGCCGAGCGGTCCGGTCACGACGCATTCGTGCAAAGTGCCGCCGGTGACCGCGACCAGAGCCTTGGTGAAACCTTCACCGCCATCGACCATCGGCACTTTCAGAACCTTTGCCTGGGGGCAAGCACGCAGCACGCCCTTCTCGATGCAATCGGCCGCTTCTTCCGCCGACAGACTTTCCTTGAAACCAGACGGTGCAACCAGAATGGTCAGTGTCATGTGACAGTCTCCTTGCGTTTTTGTGACAATGCGGATGCCAGGGAGAAACGGTCGCTCGGAGACTTTATTCCGCCGGATGCCAAACTATTTCACCGCCTAAGAAAAAACAAAGGCCGGAGCTGAGCTGACTCCGGCCTTGGCAAAAAAACACGTTTTCAAAGACTTATATCAATAGCCCAACCCCATGAGCGGCCAGACGAAGATCGCAACAAGCGTCAGGAGCCCGATGAATGGAACGAGCAGCATCGCCGCCAGGCGCATGAGGTCCGACGGCGTGAAGGCGGGTGGCTCCATGCCACCGAAGAGCGCCACGGGCTTGGCCGAAACAATCAGCGTCTGGCAGAATCCGCTACCCAGCGTTGCCGCCATGATGAGAACGGCCGGATTAACGCCGAGGCCCGCGAGCGGCAGAGCGAGGGCTGGGATCAGCACTGTTGCCCGCGCTGTGCGGGAGGCGACGACGATGTGCGCGAACGTGGCAAGGATTATCGTGAACAGGATCACCAGCCAGGCCGGCGGCTTGCCGACGAGGCTGAGCATTCCGATGGCGCGATCGGCGAGCAAGGCGGCCGTGCCGGTGCTCATCAGCGCCTCGCCGATGACGAGCGTGCCGGCGAGAAACAGCAGCAGGTTCCACTCGACTGATTTCAGCGCCTTGCGAAAGGGCAACCCCGAGACCTTTTCCGAGGCCATGACGAGGGCGCCGATCAAGGCAACGAAGGGCAAGGCAACGCCATGAAGGCCCGATGTCGCAAGCGCCAGAACGATGAGCGCCGTCACCGCCAGCAGCGTCCGCTCCTGCGCATTGAGCGGCTGCCTTTCAGCCGGCGTGCATGGCTCGAAAGCAGCGTTACGATCCTCGGCGCCGAGGAAGAACCGCAGGATGAGGCCACAGGCAATCAGGCTCGTGACCAATCCGAACGGGGCAGCCAGCAAGGCCCAATCGAGGAAATCCGGCGCTTTGCCGCCGCTGCGACGGATGAAATCGACCGCCACCAGATGGGCGCCGGCACCGGTCAGCGAGGCGGCGGCCGAAAGCAGGATCACCGACGGGAAAAGCAAGGCAAGCGCCCGTGTCACGCCGGGCCGGCCAATGGCGGCCGTCAGCCCCAGAAAGACAGGCATGAAGATTACCGCCCGTGCTGACGTGGATGGGATGATGAAGGCGGTCGCAAAGATCGTCAGAGTTACAGCCCAGAAAAGACTGCTGACGCGCTGGAACGGTGCCAGCAGCCGGAAGGTGAGACGCTCCACCAGCCCGGATGCCTGAAGCACCGAGGCAATGACGAAGGCGGCGATCATCAACCAGACGATATCGTTGCCGAGCGCTGCAAACATCGCCTCTTCGCTGACGGTACCGGTGGCGCCCAAAGCCAGCGCTCCGGCAAGCGCCACCGGCGTTTCAGGCAGGTCGAAGATCGTCCAGCAGACAAGCGTTGTCGCAAACACCATCAGCGCCAGACGCATCGGCATGGTCAGCCCGTCAGCTGCAACAAAGATCAGGATCGTCGCGAAGACCAGCAGCATCGACCCGATCAACAGCCGCACCTGGCGGACCGGCATCTGACCGTCGAAACCTCCCGCCTCGTTGGCGGAAGAGATGACGATATCCCTTCCCGATGTGATTGCTCGAACGCTGCTCATCATGACCCAATCCTTTGCTGCTTCCCGACCGGTTCGCGGCGAATTTCGCCCGCACAAGCCGGTCGTCCTATTTTTTCGATAGGGGCATAACGGCAGCCGTCGCGGTTTATTCCCGACGGCGGTTGGAAAGCGCCGAAATTGTCGGCACCGGCTGCCCCGTAACCGCGGCCCGTAAAAAGCCTGCGGCTGGCAATGCGCAAGCCTTGAGCCATATCAAGGCAGGAACCGATCAAAACTGAAACCCTGCCTGTGGAGCTCATCGTTGAGAGGAACGGATCATGTTCGTCAGAGAAATGACGCGGCCGGAATGCATCGCCCTTGTCACCGCAAGCCATATCGGCCGGCTTGCCTGCGCCAGGGATGACCAGCCCTATATCGTCCCTATCCAATACGCCTTTACAACCGGCCGGCTCTACGGCTTCTCGATGCCCGGACAAAAGATCGACTGGATGCGCGACAACGCGAAAGTCTGCGTGCAGATCGACGAATTCGCCGACAGGGAAAGCTGGAAAAGCGTCGTCATCTACGGCAGCTACAGGGAACTGCCTGACACGAACCAGACGCATCATGAACGCCTTCAGGCGTGGTCACTTCTGGAGAAGCGGATCAACTGGTGGGAGCCGGGCGGACTGAAACCGGCGGAACAAAGCGTCGTCGGCACCTCGCCCCATCTTTTCTATGCCATCGAAATCGATGAGATGACCGGGCGCGCGGCAAGCGCCGAACCTGCCACGACCTCTTAGAGCAATTCCAGGAAAAGTGTGAAACGGTTTTCCGTCCGGAATTGCGTGATTTCAACGAGTTAGATCATTTCACTGTTTCGATGAAACAGTGAATTGATCTAGCGATACCCTTGGCCATGGCGAGAACCTGGCTCGCCAAGTAGGCTGATGGCGGGAGCCGACTTTGCCGCTCTCCCGCCAATTTCACACGCGGGCCGTCAAGCGCCCTTGCGTGCGACGACGGGCACGTAATGTTCGAGTTCCGGCGCCGGGAACTGCAAGGTGGCGTTGATCTCGGCGGAGCGATAGAGCCCCATCAGCATCTCGACCACCGCAAGACCGTCCTCGAAGGTTTCGAGCGGCTTCTGGCCCTTGCGGAAGCATTCGACCATGTGGCGGTTCTCGTCGGTGTAGCCGTAAACGCCGGCTTCGTCCTCAAGCACCGGCATCAACCCCTGCTCGGCATTCTGCTTTTCAACCAGATCCTCGCCTTCCGAACCCGTGACTTCGCGAGACATGAAGATCTTCAGGCCCGTACTCAGCGAGTTGTATTCGAGCGCATATTCCGGTCCGAGCAATTCGAGCTGGATGCGCAAGCCGGCACCGACATAGGCCCAGGAGGTCGTCGCTTCGATCATCAGTTCGTTGCCTTCCTGATCCTCGAGCGTCACCGTCGCGCGCGCAAAGTCCTCCGAAGGGCGGTTGCGATAGTCCACATCGTTGCCGAAGCGCTTGCGCAGTTGTTCGGCATAGTTCGGACGCGTCCATTTCAGGTTGGCGACGGTGCCGTTGACCGACTTGATCTTCAGTGAATTGCGCGGCGCACCGGGCGCGGTCAAGAGATAGCGCGCCACCTCGACGCTGTGGCACATCATGTCGGAGAGAACACCGCCGCCCTGCTTGTCGCCCTGCCAGAACCAGGGCTCGTGCGGACCGGAATGTTCCTCTGCCGCCCGCGCAAGATAGGGTCTGCCGGTGGTGGAGGCGGCGCGACGCCAGATGATTTCCTTGCCGCGCAACACCGGCGTGCAGAACACCTGATTTTCGAGATAGCCATGATTGAGGCCGGCATCTTCGGCCAGCGTCAGCATCTCGCGGGCTTCCGCCACCGTGCGCGCCAAGGGCTTCTCACAGGCGACCGCAAAGACCTTGCTGCGGCCTGACTTGATCGCCCCGTGCAGGGCGCGCATCACGTCGAGGCGCGTATAGTTCGGCGACAGGATCCAGATCGCGTCGACGTCGTCGGCTGACAGTAGCGCTTCCAGGCTCTCATGCGTGCGGCAGGTGCCGAGCCCGAGCGTTTCGACTTCCTTCGCAAATTTTTCGCGGTTTTCCGCCTTGCGGCTGAAGACGCCCGTCACTTCGACATTGCGCACGCCGATCATCGATTTCAGGTGGAAATGGGCGATGAAGCCCGTTCCGACGAAACCCACGCGCAGCGTCTGCTTCGGTAGCTGTGTCATTTTCTTCTCCCAGATTTTTCGGCCGGAGCATGATGCCGAAAGTGTAAGCGGTTTCGGCCGACATCATGCTCGCCTTATGAGTGACGTGCCGCGGCGGTGCTTGCCCGAATGCTCAGGGTCGTCGGCAGCACTATGGGCGGCGCATGCGCCACCTCTTCGCCGGAAAGCATACGAAGCAGCAGCGACATCGCCGTTCTGCCGATGTCGGCGCGCGGCTGGTTGACCGTGGTCAGCGGCGGATAGAAAGCCTTGCTCAGATAGAGGTCGTCGAAGCCGACGACGGAAACATCACCAGGCACATCACGGCCGAGGCGACGCAACTTGTGAATGGCGCCATAGGCCATTTCGTCGTTGGCGGCGAATATCGCCGTCGGTGGCTCGGCCAAGGCAAACAATTGGCCGCAGCAGAGCTGGCCGGTTTCAAGCAGGTAATCGCCCCGAGCCTCGTAGCCGTCAGGGATCGCAAGGCCGGCCTCGTGCATCGCGGCGCGATAACCGTCTCGGCGGTGAATGGCCATCACTTCGGGCAGCGGCCCGGCGATGTGGGCGATCTTGCGGTGACCAAGCGAGATCAGATGCTCGACCGCAGCCCTGGCGGCGGCAAGGTTGTCGACCTGCACATGCGGCAGCCCCGAGTCTTCGATCATTTCCAGCGCGACGACGACGGGCAGATGCGCCAGGTCGAGACCAGCATCATGCCCTGCCGGCGGCAGCTTGCCGGTCATCAGGATCATGCCGTCGGCATGGCCATCGCGCAGCATGTTGAAATACTCCGTCTCGCGATCCGGATCGTTCTCTGTGTTGCCCATGAGCACGGAGTAGCCGGCCTCGCGCGCCGTCGCCTCGACGCCTTTCAGAATGTCGAGATAGAACGGGTTGCCGACGTCGCGCACGACCAAGAGCACCGACATCGACTTGCGGGTGCGCAGGTTGCGGGCGCTGACGTTCGGCCGGTAGTTGAGTTCGCGGGCAAGCGCATGGATGCGCTGGCGCGTTTCCGCCGTCACCAGGCCGGAATCGCTGAGCGCCCGCGACACGGTGGCAACGGAAACGCCGGCACGCTCGGCAATATCCTTGATCTTCGGCCTGTGATCGCTCATGTCCGCATCGCCTTTCCGCGGCCGTAAAACAGCATCAAGAGCAGCAATGTCGCGCCGAACACCATCTGACGGCCGGATTCATCGATGTTGACGGTAGTCAGGATGCCCTGGAGGATCACCAGCAACAGCGCGCCTGCCATGGTGCCGGTGTATCCGCCCTTGCCGCCGGCAAGCGACGTACCGCCAAAGACGACCGCGATGATCGAGGACAGCATGTATTGCTCGCCGACATTGGCGAAGGACGAGCCGGAATAGCCAAGCAGGCAGAGGCCTGCGATCGCCGCGAACATGCCGGAGATCATGAACAGGCCGATGCGCATGCGGCGGACCGGCACGCCGGCCATATAGGCCGCATGTTCGTTGGAACCGATCGCATAAATGCGATGCCCGAAGACGGTGCGGTTGAGCATGAAGGCCATAAACAGGCCGACGGCGATCCAGAGCCAGATGATGCCGGGAATGCCGAACACCAGCGGCTGGGTGACGAAGGCGGAAAGGCCGGGTGCCGCGCGGCCGGAGGGAATGCCGTTGCGGATGACGACCAGCAGGCCCTGGAGCACGCCGAGCATGCCGAGCGTCATGACCAGCGGCGGGATACGCAGCAGCGTGACACCCAGCCCGTTCAGGAGGCCGAAGAAGGCCCCGGTCGCCACGCAGGCAAGGATCGCCGGCAGGATGCCGCCGTCGGCGCCGTTCATGACATTGCCGGCAATGATCGCCGAAAGCGAAACGACGCCGCCGACCGAGAGATCGATGCCTTCGCGGCCGCCGAGAATGACGACGTTCTGGCCGGCCGCAACAATGCCCAGCAGCGAGGCGACAATCAGCAGGCGCAGGATCTGGTCGGCCGAGGCAAAGCCCGGTGACAGGCTTTCGCCAAGATAGAGAAGTGCCACGATCAAAAGCAGCGCGATGACCAGCGGCTTCTTGAGGAAGGAAATAACGGCGTTCATGCGCGTGCCCTCCGGCCGGCAAGCACGCCTGCCATCAAGACGAGGAGGATGGCGAGACCTTGAACGAAGTTCTGCCACTCCGACGGCGTGCCCATGAAGAAGACGAGCGAGTTGACGAGACCGATCGTCAGCGCGCCGAGCAGAGAACCGACCACGGTCGTCCAGCCGCCGGCAAGCGCGCTGCCCCCGAGCACGACGGCCGCGACGCTATAGAGCGTCATCTTGCCACCGACGAGCGGATCGCCGCTGGCGGTGTCGCCGGTCAGGCAGAACGCTGCGAGCGCCGAAAACAGGCCGCAGAGCGCATAACCCTTGATGCGGACCAGGACCACGGGAAGACCGGTCTGGTAGGCCGCCTGCTGGTCGTCACCGACGGCCAGAAGCTGGGTGACGAGGCGGGTGCGCGACAAAAGGAAGAGCAGAACAGCGAGTGCTGCAAGCACATAGAAGACGAAGGGAAGACCGAGCAACCGCCCGCCATAGGTCCGCCAGAACAGCGCCGGCGCCGGCGTGCCGGCCACTGGCATGACATAGAGCGCAACGCCGGTGAAGAAGATACTGGTCGCAAAGGTAGCGACGATCGCCTGCAGCCTGAGCGCTGCAACGACGATGCCGTTGATAACCCCACAGACGAGCCCGAGCAGAACGCCACAGATCAAGGCACCGATGACGGCGCCGGCGCCACCACCCCATTTTTCCATCAAAACGACAATGGCGACATTGACGAGTGACAGCGTCGCACCGGCCGACAGGTCAATATCCCCTGCGGAAACGACATAGGTCTGGGCGATCGCCAGCATGATCAGCGCCATATAGGTGCTGAGCAGCCCCGTCAGCGAGCGGTAGCTCAAGCTGTTGGGCGAGAACACGCCGTTCAACGCCAGAAGCGCGACGACAATGACCAGCGCCGGCAGGAACGGATAGCGCTCGAGCCAGAGTTTTAGCCCACCCGCGCGGGAAGGTCGAATTTCTGTCGTGGTCGGTGTCATCACGCGGCCTCGTATGCAGCCTGGTAAAGATTGTAGCGGGTGCGATCCTCGCCGGTGAGCTCGCGCGTGACCGACCCGCCGTTGAAGACGAGGATGCGGTTGGCATTCCCGAGCAATTCGGCGTCCTCCGAGGAATAGAGCAGGATGCCGAGCCCCTCGCCTGCCAGTTGGCGAATGAGGGCAAAGAGATCGGCCTTGGCCGAGAGGTCGATGCCCTTGGTGGGGTCGTCCAGCAGCAGCACATCCGGCCGATCGATCAGCCAGCGGGCGATGATCACCTTTTGCTGGTTGCCGCCGGAAAGCGAGTTGATCGGATGCAGGAGACTCGCGAACTTCGTATGCATCGCCTCAAGCGCCGGCATCGCCTTTTCCTTGAGCGTTGACGGACGTGCAATCATCAGCCGATCACGCAGGTAATGGATGGGCGTCACATTCTCGATGATCGGTCTGCCGGCAATGACGCCGTCGCGACCGCGGTCACCCGAGACATAGGCGCAACCGCGCCGGATGGCGTCGCGCGGGCTTCTCGCATCGAGACGATCGCCGCCGATGCGGATTTCGCCCGCAGTTGTGGAGCCGGCGCCGAAAATCGCCCGCAACACCGCCGATTGCCCCTGGCCGTGAAGCCCGCCGAGACCGAGGATCTCACCCTTGGCGACCTCGAAGCTGACATTGCGGAAACCGGCACCCGACAGCTTGTCGACGGTCATGGCGTCGCCGGCCGAAAAGCTTGCCACGGCAGGCACTGAGGACTGCGAGGCCGGCATGTCGCCGGCGCCGCCGACCATCAGCCGGATGACCGCGGCAGGATCGGTCTCGTTCAGATTGAGCGTCTTGATCGTCTCACCGTCGCGAATGATCGTCACCCGATCACCGATCGCGGTGATCTCGTCCATGCGGTGCGAAATGAAGATGATGCCGCGGCCGTCGCGCTTTAGCCCGCGCAGGATATCGAAGAAGCGGTCGACCTGTGCCCTGTCGAGTGCCGAGGTTGGCTCGTCGAAGATCAGGATCGGGGCTTCACTTGCCAGTGCCTTCATGATCTCGACAAGCTGTCGCTGATCGGCGCGCAGATTGCCGACGAGCGTCTCGGCCGCAAAACCATCACCGGAAACGCCGGAGAAAAGATCGATGTAGCGCGCCGCGCGCGCCTTCAGGGCGGCACGGTCGATAAAGATTCCGGCTTTGACCGGCAGCATGGCAAGGCAGATATTCTCCTCGACCGAGCGGTTTCCGGCAAGGCTGAGCTCCTGGTAGAAGATGCCGATGCCCTGCGCCCTGGCCGATTGCGGCCCTGATATCGTGACCGGCCGACCGTCGATGAGGATCTCTCCGCCATCGGGGCGCACGCTGCCGGCAATGATCTTGCACAATGTGCTCTTGCCCGAGCCGTTCGAGCCCATGAGCACATGGACTTCGCCGGCGGCGATCTCAAGGTCGCCGCGGCGCAAAGCCAGGGTGGCGCCGTAAGCCTTGCTTACGCCGTTCATCTTAAGTTTCGACATGAGGATCGTCCGTATGATCGGGTCAGAAGCGCCGGGCGGACCACGAGATCCGCCCGGTCTTGAGCGCTTACTTGAAGAGCGCTTCAGCGTCTTCGATTGAAAGGGCGCTGGTGTAGGAGTAGTAGCCCGGCTTGCCGTCGACCTGCTTGGCGGCATCCGCCAGGTTCTTGGAGTCGATGAACGGGATCGGCAGGTACATGGCGTTCTTGTACTGGCCAGCCGTTGCCGGTTCCTTCAGTTCCTTGCCCTGCAGCATGAGGACGGCGACATTGAGCGCGCTTGCCATGACGCCGGGCGGGTTGACGGTCGCGCCGGAGTTCAGCTTATCCTTGCTCCACAGATCGATGAAGTCCTTGCGGATCTCGCCGGTGGCCGCGATCTGGCTTGCCTTGCCGGCGTCCATGATCGACTTCCAGGCGCCGGCAGCCATGCCGTCCTGCACGACGACGCCGTTGACGTCAGGATAGGTCGCCAGGATGTTCTGCATGGCCTGTTGGCCCTGCGCCTGATCCCAGTTGGCGTTGACCTCGTTGACGACTTGGATATCCGGGTAGTCCTTGAAGACGCTCTTATAGCCGGCGACGCGCATCTCGTTTGCCGGGTGGCCTGCGACGCCGTTGATCGCCACGACCTTGCCCTTACCACCGAGCGTTTCGGCCAGCCACTTGGCACCGGCCGCACCCCATGCCGTCTGGTCGATGCCGACATAGGTGGCATCCGGCGAAGAGACTTCGGCATCAGTGGCGATCACCAGAATGCCCGCTTCCTTCGCCTGCGCGAAGATCGGGTCGAAGGCCGTCGGGCTGTTGGGGTTGATGATGATGGCGTTGACGCCCTCGGCAATGAAATTGCGCACATGGGCGATCTGCCCGGGCACGTCGACATTGGCGCTCTGGACGCTGACTTCGACGTCGACGCCCTTTTCCTTCCATTTTTCCGCGGCCGCCTTGGCCTCGTCGATCATCTGCGTGCGCCACTCGCTGCCGACCCAACCATTGGACAGACCAATCTTGAAGGTCTCGGCATTGGCGAGCGAGGCGGAGATGGCAATGGATGCGACGGTGCCGAGTGCTACGGCGATAAGCTTCTTCATAAGATCCTCCCAAAATCTTGCGAGAACCATGAAGCCAGAAAATGTAATCGATTTCAATGGGGGTTTTCAGCGATTTTTGATGGGTTTTTCGAATTTCTGTCGTGAACCTGCGCAAGGTGTTGATCTGGCCGGGCCAATCGCCCGGATTGCTGGGGAAAGTTGGCGCTTTCCGTGCCGCTCGTCCCCACTTGGCCGTATGTGTCCTTGGCCATCGAGGCGGCACATGCAAAAGCAAGGCAAGGCGAAAGCTCGATTCGCATCCGCACTCGGCCAAAGCAGGACCGCGACCATGAAATGACAGAAGCGATGAGCGGTTTTGCAGAAGCCGCCTTCAACCCAGCGACCTGTTGCTGGAACTGCAACACTTCGTTGCTCGCCGACCGGCTAGCCGGCATTTGCCCTCAGCCAATAGTGTTAAGTTTGGGCAAAGAACAACAACTGGTCCCCAACCAGAGGAGAACATCATGACCGGAAAACCCGGAGCCGCCGCAGGCGGGCTCTATCTGCACATCCTTGTGCTCGCGATCGTCATCGTCTCCGAGCTGATCGGCATTCAACGCCTGTCGATCGGCCTCGGCACCGTGATCTTCCTGCCGATCCTTTATGCCTTCGCACTCGGCATCATGCTCAATCCCGCCATTTTCAAGGCGAGCGCCAAGTTCATTTCCAAGGATGCGGTCAAGCTGTCCGGCGCCATGATCACCGTTGCGATCATGCCTTTCATTGCCAAGTTCGGCACAACAGTCGGACCACAGATCTCCAAGATCATCGAGGCCGGACCGGCACTCGTGCTCCAGGAACTCGGCAATCTCGGCACGATCCTCATCGCCTTCCCGGTCGCCGTGTTCCTGCTGAAGATGGGCCGCGAAGCCGTCGGCGCCACCTATTCGATCGATCGCGAGCCCAACATCGCGCTGATCGCCGACAAATACGGCCTCAACTCGCCGGAAGGCGCCGGCGCCATGGGCGTCTATGCCACCGGCACACTCATCGGCACATTCGTCTTCGCGATCATGCCGCCGCTCGTCCACGGCCTCGGCATCTTCGACGTGCGCGCTCTTGCCATGTCCTGCGGCGTCGGCTCCGGCTCGATGCTTGCGGCCTGCACCGGCGGTCTCGTCGCCGTCGTTCCGGACCAGAAGGACATCATCCTGGCGCTGGCAGCGGCCAGCAACATTCTGACCTACGCGACCGGCCTTTATGTCGGCATGTTCGTCGCCCTGCCGCTGACGGAATGGCTTTACAACAAAGCCCGCCCGTCCGAACGCGCAACAGCCTGATCGGGGAGACAGGAACAATGGCCAACCAAACCAACACCACCGCCAATCTTGCCGACGACCTGCCGCTGAATGCGGAGGATGAGCGCAAGATCGATGTCGTCAAACACTCCGGGCTGCTGCTGATCGCCTGCGCCATCGGCCTGATCGCCAACTGGGTCGGAACGGGCACGTCGCCGCTCATCGCCCTGCCGGGCATGGCGGTGCTCTATGTCGCCTGCATCATCGGCCTCGGCTTTGCCCGCTTCGTACCCTTTTACCTGCCTGGTGTCGCCTGGGTATCGCTGATCGCGATCCTGATCACCATTCCCGGCGTCCCGGGGGCTGCCTGGGTCAGCGAACAGGTCGAGCATCTGAATTTCCTGGCGCTCGCCACGCCGGCGCTTGCCTATGGCGGCCTGGCGCTGACAGCGAGCGAATTCGCCATCGCCCGTCGTTCGGGCTGGAAGATCGTCATCGTGGCGATCTGCGTGATGATCGGAACCTATATGGGCTCCGTCGTCGTCGCCGATCTGTTCCTGAGATTGGGCCAGTAGGATAGAACTGTGGCCGGCCGCTTTGCGGCCGGCCTTCAATTTGCAGATACAGGATGAACGAGATGAGCCGCCACGACATCAGCCCTGACCGCATCGCGGAAACGATCGCGTGGCGCCATCACCTGCACGCCCACCCCGAACTTGCCTTCGAGGAACGGGAAACGTCGGCCTTCATTGCAAGCAAGCTCTCGGAGTGGGGCATTGCCGTCAAAGGCGGCTATGGCGGCACCGGCCTTGTCGGCACGCTGTCGCGCGGCACCTCGTCGCGCACCATCGCCATCCGCGCCGACATGGACGCGCTGCCGATCGTCGAAGCCAGCGGCGTTGCCTACGCGTCGAAAACATCCGGCAAGATGCATGCCTGCGGCCATGACGGTCACGTCTCGATGCTGCTCGCCGCGGCGCGACAAGCCTCCGAGATGGATTTCGACGGTACCGTACACTTCATTTTCCAGCCGGCGGAAGAAGCGGAAGGTGGCGCCCGCGCCATGGTCGCCGACGGCCTCTTCCGTGATTTTCCGGCTGACGCAGTCTATGCCCTGCACAATTGGCCGGCGCTTAACGTCGGCACCTGCGTTGCCCGCGACGACGCGATGATGGCCGCCTTCGGCGTGTTCGAAATCCGCATCACCGGCAGAGGCGCCCACGGGGCGATGCCGCATGAGGGCGCCGACCCGCTGGTTGCCGCAGCCCAGATCGTCTCCGCGCTGCAGACGATTGCCAGCCGCAACGTCTCGCCGCTCGACGCAGCCGTCGTCTCCGTGACCCAGATCCACGGCGGCGATGCCTGGAATGTCATCCCGCAGGAAGCTGTCATCCGCGGCACGACACGCTGGTTTGCGAAAGAAGTCGGAGAAATCCTCGAAAAGCGCATGCGGACGCTGACGGCGGCCATCGCCGAGGGCCTCGGCTGCAGCGCCGATCTCGACTATCAGTACCGCTATCCCGCCACGATCAACGATGCTGCATCGGCCGCCTTCGTGCGCTCGGTCGCAGCAAAGGACAGTGCCCTTTCGGTCGTCGATGCCGCCCCCAGCATGGCTGCGGAAGATTTCGCCTTCATGCTGGAGCAACGCCCCGGCTGTTACCTCTGGCTCGGCGCACGCCGCGAAGGCGCCAACCCCGGCCTGCATTCACCGCACTACGATTTCAACGATGCGATCGTTCCGCAGGGCGTCGACCTCTGGACAAGGCTGATCGCCACATCTCTTGGTCGTTGACCTCAAACCGTTTCCGTCGCACATGACCACCATGGACGTGCTCGACGCGAAAGCGCTCAAGATTTTTATGGCCGTTGCCCGCATCGGATCGATCCGGGGTGCGGCCGAACACATGGGGCTGGCGCCGTCGGTCGTCAGCCGCCAGATCGCCGACACCGAACGCGAGATCGGCCTTGCGCTGTTCGAACGAACAGCACGCGGCACAGTGCTGACGGATGCCGGCGAACTCGTTCTCGAACACGGCAAGCGTGTTCTTGAAGACAACGGCCTGCTCGCCGAACAGCTCGACCAGATCCGCGGCGTCCAGCAGACGCGCATCCGCATTCGCTGCGGCGAAGGTTTCATGGCGGACCTTGTCGAACACGGGCTGTCGTCATTCTCGAGGGCGCATTCATACGTCCGCTATATCGTCGAACTCGGCAGCACCGAGGACGTGGTCGATGCCATCGCCAACAGCGACGCGGATATCGGCATCGCCTACACACCGCTGACGGACCCGCGCATCCGGGCGCTGGCAATCGCCCGCCAGCCGCTTTGCGTCATTGCTCCGATCGGGCATGCCCTCGCCAGCCGCACCGGTCTAAAACTGGCGGACTGTCTGACCTCGCCCTGCGCCATGCTCGGCAAAGGCAACGGCGTCACCCAGATCGTTGCCCGCGTCGCCGCCGACGCCGGCATGGCACTGGCGCCGTTGCTCGAAACCCATTCGATCGAAGTGTTGCGCCGTTTCGTCGCCTCCGGTCTCGGCGTCACCTTCCTGCCGAGGACCGCCGTCTCCGGCGAAATCGACCGCGGCGTCATGCAGGCGGTCGACCTTGAAGATCCGCTGCTGCGCGAGGCGAGCGCTCACCTGATGGTGCGTGCGCATCGCCGCCTGCCGCTCTCGGTAGAAAAACTCGGCCAGCATCTCGCGCAGGAAATGCAGTCCTTCAAAGCCTGAGGCTTACCGAACCGGCATCCGGACGGCCCGTTCTGCACTCAGTTCCACCGACAGGAAACCTTTACGCGAGTTGACCGTTGTAGCTCCAGGACAGAGGAGAAGGTTGAATGGCATCCGTCCGATACATCGTCGCGGACGTCGACGAGGCGGTCGCGTTTTATCGAGACAATCTCGAATTCAAGATCGACAAGCACAACCCGGGCAAGTTCGCCGCGCTGCTGCGCGACGACCTGACGCTGTATCTCAGCGCCCCAGGTGCCGGGAGCGGTGGTCAGGCCGGCGGTGATCCGAAGCCGGGCGGGTGGAACCGATTTATGATCATTACAAACGAGGTCGATGTCCTCATTGAGCGGTTGCGCCGCGTTGATGCAAGATTCCGCGGTGAAATCAGCGACGGCGGTGCCGGCCGCGCCATCCTACTCGAAGATCCGTCGGGCAACGTCATCGAGCTATTCGAGTTCAAGAAGGACTGAACCTGACGTAAAGCTGATGGCGGCGGGCGGTTGCCTTCGATACGTCGTCTGCTCATGGTCATGGCGCGTTCCGCCACCGACGTCAGGTTCCCGTCTTTGACCAAACGGACGGGCCGGAATCCACGCCCATCTCAGTCGTCCGGTTGATGGGTTCACGGCTTAGATCATCGCCGTGGGCAAAGCGGCCACCAGCGCATCGACCGCAAGACGGACTTTCAGCGGCAAGTGCAGCGTGCGCAACCAAAGGGCATAGTTGTCGAACACATATCCCGGCTCGCCTTGCAACACTTCGACAAGGACGCCGGACTTGATGCGGTGGCGAACGAGCCACGACGGCAACCAGGCCAGCCCCATTCCGGCAGCCGCAGCATCGGCGATGGCCTCGAGATCGTCCAGCCGCAAGCGATTGGCGGGCGTCACTTCCAAAACCTGCTGCCCGTCGCGCGGGAAAAGCCAGGGATGCACCCATCCAGGTCGATTATATGTCACCGCATGATGGCGGCCCAGATCGTCGATCTGTCTCGGGGCGCCATGGCGCTCGACATAGGACGGCGATGCGCACACAACCATGCTGTGGCTGGCAAGCCGACGGGCGATCAGCCCGGACCTGTCCTCCAGAGTGCCGGTGCGGATGGCAAGATCGTAACCGTCCTCGGCGAGATCGGCGATGCGATCGCCGAAGGAGAGCTCAAGCTCGAGCCTTGGATATTTCCGGGCAAACTCCATGAGAATGGGCGCGACGCACCGCCGGCCGAGCAGCGCCGGCATGGTGACGCGCAACCGACCGCGCGGCTCGGAAAGCTGATCGGCCGCAAGTGCGTCCGCCGCTTCGGCCTCCGCAAGGATGACACGACAGCGATCATAGTAGGCGCGGCCGAATTCGGTCAGGCTCTGTCGACGCGTGGTGCGGTTGATCAGACGCACGCCGAGCCGCTCTTCGAGAAACCGAACATGCTTGCCGACCATCGGCCCGGAAAGGTCGAGCGCTTCCGAGGCGGCCGCAAACGAGCCGAGATCCACGGCTTTGACGAACACCGCCATGCTCGTAAGGCGATCCATATTCGAAACTCCTGGTTTCTACTGCTCTGCCAAATCCGACATTTATCGAATTCCAGCCGACGCGCATAGCTTATTCAGTTCAATCATTACGGAGTTTATGGCTGATGGCACGCGTCGTTCGTTTTCATGAGCATGGTGGTCCGGAGGTTCTGCGCATTGAGGATCACGATGTTGCCGGACCCGGTACCGGCGAGGTCCAGATTCGCGTCAAGGCCCTTGGCCTCAATCGCGCCGAGGCGCTGCTGCGCTCGGGCCGGTACATCGAGACGCCGACATTGCCGTCCGGTCTTGGCCTCGAGGCTGCGGGGGTGATCGAAACGATTGGCGGCGGGGTCGACGGTTTCGCGCCAGGCGACGCCGTCAGCATCATTCCGCCGATATCGATGGTCCGCTGGCCCGCCTATGGTGAGCTGGTCACCGTCCCTGCCGCGCAGGTGGTCAAGCATCCGCCGTCGCTCAACTGGGAAGCGGCAGCAGCCGTCTGGATGCAATATCTCACGGCCTATGGCGCCCTGATCGACATCGCCAAGCTCGGCAGGCAAGATTTGGTCGTGATCACCGCCGCCTCGAGCAGTGTCGGATTGGCGGCCATCCAGATCGCCAACCTGGTCGGCGCAACCGCAATTGCCGTCACGCGAACCTCTGCCAAGAAGCAGGCCTTGCTCGATTTCGGCGCAGCCCATGTGATCGCCTCAGCGGAGGAAGACCTGGAAGCCCGACTGAAGGAGATTGCCGGTCCGCAGGGCATCCACGTGGTATTCGACCCGATCGGCGGGCCGATATTCGAACCGCTGACGGCGGCGATGTCACATGGCGGCATCCTGATCGAATATGGCGGCCTCAGCCCTGAGCCCACGCCTTTTCCGCTGTTTGCCGTCCTCAGCAAGACGCTGACGTTGCGTGGTTACCTCGTCCACGAGATCATCGGTAATCCCCAGCGGCTGGAGGCGGCCAAGGCCTTCATCCTCGACGGGCTGACCTCAGGTTCGTTGCAACCGGTCATCGCCAGGACCTTTCCGTTCGAGCAGATCGTCGAGGCGCATCGCTATCTCGAGACGAACGAACAGTTCGGCAAGATCGTCGTGACAATCTGACGATTGGAGCATTTCCAGGAAAAGAGCCAAGCGGTTTTCCGTCGGGAATGCCTAAAGCAAAGGGATCGGGCGTTTCTGCCACTCCGCCAAAACCGGAAACGCTCGATGCCTCGGGCCGGCATCCGCTGAACCACCGACGTTGCGGCGCCAGCAACGCAGTGTACCGGCCCCGCCGTCTACCCGCCCCGGATACCCCGTGCCACCTTCTCAGCACCAAAACAAACGCTGAGGGTGACACCGGATATGACGACGAAAGAGAGAGCGATAGGCGTGGTCGGGCTTGGAGCCATGGGGCTCGGCATGGCGACCACGCTCGCCAGCAACGGCTTTGCGGTGAAGGGCTTCGACCTTTCCGACGGCAGACGCAAGCTGGCGGCCGAAGGCGGTGTGACGCCTTGCGAAACGCTTGCCGACGTCTTCGTCGATACCGATTTCATCGTTTTCTCGCTGCCGACCGCCAAGGACGTCGCAGCCGTCGTCGAGGCCAATCTTGACGCCCTGAAGGCTGCCGACGACCGTGTCGTCATCATCGACACGTCGACGTCGGAACCCGACGTTTCGAGCGATCTCGCCGCCGGTCTCAACGCACTTGGCCACGGTTTCCTCGATGCGCCCGTCTCGGGCGGGCCGGCGGGTGCTGCAAGCGGCATGCTGACGATGATGATCGGCGGCAGTGACGCCGATGTTACCCGCGCGAAAATGGTGATCGATGCGATGGCGGCCAAGGCCCTGCATGTGGGCCCAAGCGGTGCCGGCAATGTCGCCAAGCTCGTCAACAACTTGCTTGCAGCCGCCCATATGGTGACGACGGGCGAGGGCCTGAAGCTGGCGCTTTCGGCAGGGCTAGAGCCCGAACAGGCGCTCAAGGTGCTGAACGCCGCCTCGGGCAAATCGATGATCAGCGAAGTGCATTTCCCGACCTGGGTGATGAACGACCGCTTCGACAGCGGCTTCACCATGGGCCTGATGCGCAAGGACGTGCGGCTTGCAAGTGAGCTTGCCGCCCGCACCGGCGCCGCACTGCCGCTTTCGGCGGCAGTCGCTCGGCTCTGGGCCGAAAGCCCGCTCGACAATGCCGACGACTTCACCCGCATGGGCGCCTTTCGCGCCGCGGCCAACGACAACTGAGACGACAAGGGGAAGACGATGAACGACATGACCATGCCGGCCGCGAAGGCCGAGCGCATCCGCGCGCTGTTTCATGGCTTCCTGCCCGGCAGCGAGATCGGAAGCTATGTCGACGGCGTGCTGGTGGCAGGCTCCGGGCCTGAGCAGAACCTGACCGACCCGGCGACCGGCGAGGTTTTTGCCACGTTCAAGGACGCCGGCAACGACGTCATCGATGCGGCCATGGAAGCGGCGACGCGGGCGCAGCGCGAGTGGATGGCCATGACGGCATCCGCCCGCGGCCGGGTGATGAACGAGATCGCCCGCAAGATCCGTGAGCGCGCACCGGAACTGGCCGAGCTCGAAAGCCGTTCCGCTGGCCGGCCGATCCGCGATATCCGCGGCGAAGCGCTGCGGGTCGCCGAGATGTTCGAATATTATGCCGGCTGGTGCGACAAGCTGCACGGCGAGGTCATTCCGGTCCCGACCTCACACCTGAACTACATCAGGCACGAACCGGTCGGCGTCGTTGCCCAGATCACGCCCTGGAACGCGCCGCTCTTTACCGGCGGCTGGCAGATCGCACCGGCGATCTGCGCCGGCAACGGCGTCGTGATCAAACCGTCGGAGCTGACGCCGCTCAGCACGCTTGTCCTCGGAGCACTTTGCGAGGCGGGCGGCGCACCGCGCGGACTCGTCAACGTCATCGCCGGCCAGGGCGTGACCGCAGGCGCCGCGATGGTTGCCCATCAGCAGACAGCGCTCGTCGTCTTCGTCGGCTCGGCCCAGGCCGGATCTGCGATTGCGGCAGCAGCTGCGAAGAACGTCGTGCCCTGCATTCTCGAACTCGGCGGCAAGTCCGGCAACATCGTCTTTGCCGATGCGGATGTCGACCGGGCGATCGTCGGCGCGCAGTCGGCCATCTTCTCGGGCGCCGGCCAGAGCTGCGTTGCCGGTTCCCGTCTGTTGATCCACCGCTCGGTGCATCAGCAATTCGTCGAGCGTTATGCCCGCGCCGCCGAACGCATCCCGGTCGGCGATCCCTATCTCGACGCCACCCAGATTGGCCCGATCAACAATGCCCGCCAATGGGCAAAGATCGACGAGATGGTGCGCCAGGGTGTTGCCGAAGGCGCAACGCTTGCAACCGGCGGCGCCAAGCCCGCAGCGCTTTCGTCCTCCGGCGGCTTCTTCTTTGCCCCGACCATCCTCGACAACGTCAAGCCCGACATGACCATCGCGCGCGAGGAAGTCTTCGGCCCGGTCGTCGGCGTCACGGTCTTTGACGACGAGGAAGAAGCGGTGGCGCTTGCCAACAACAACCCTTACGGTCTCGCGGGCGCTGTGTGGACACGGGACGTCGGGCGAGCCCACCGCATGGCCGCGCGCGTGCGCGCCGGCACGTTCTGGATCAATGGCTACAAGACGATCAGCGTGATGTCGCCCTTCGGCGGCTTCGGCCGCTCCGGATACGGCCGCTCCAGCGGCCGCGACGCGCTGCTCGCCTACACCCAGACAAAGAGCGTCTGGGTCGAAACCGCGGAAAATCCTGCCGTCGTCTTCGGCTATGCCCCGGAGGCGTAGGGCAGTCGAGCGAATGAAATGACAGAAGGGCCGGCGACGCCGACCCTTCTCTCTTGCTCGGGGCCGCTTCGTCAGGCAGCGCGGCTCCAGCTTTCGCGCGTTGCAACACCTTCCAGCTTGAACTTCGCCAGCATCGTGCGGAGCTGGCGACTTTCTTCGGCGAGCGTTCCGCTCGCAGCCGTCGTTTCTTCAACCATTGCCGCATTCTGCTGGGTCATCTGGTCCATGTGGTTGACCGAGGTATTGATCTCCTGCAGTGCGGTTGCCTGTTCGCGTGCGGCGGTCGCGATCGTATTGACGTGGCCGCTGACATTGTTGACCAGGGTCTCGATCTCCAACAGCGCCTCGCCGGTCGAGCGCACCAGCGACACGCCGTTTTCGACCTCGCTTGCGGAGCTGTGGATCAGCGTCTTGATCTCCTTGGCGGCGTTCGCCGAGCGCTGCGCCAACTCGCGGACTTCCTGGGCGACGACGGCAAAGCCGCGTCCGGCCTCGCCGGCCCGGGCGGCCTCGACGCCAGCGTTGAGCGCCAGTAGATTGGTCTGGAAGGCTATCTCGTCGATCACCGAGATGATCTGGTTGATCCGGTTCGACGAATCCTCGATGCGGCCCATGGCGTCGATTGCGCTGCGCACGATCGCACCCGAGCGTCCGGCGCTCTCCTTGGTGGTGCGCACCATCTCGTGCGCCTCATTGGCCCGCGCAGACGCGGTCCGGACCGTCGAGGTGATTTCGTCGAGGGCCGCCGCTGTCTCTTCGAGAGCTGCCGCCTGTTGCTCGGTGCGCTTCGACAAATCGTTAGCCGCCGAGCTCAACTCCACCGAATTGTCGTTGATCGTGCCCGCCGCAGTACGGACGTTCTGCATCGTCGAGCGCAGGGTCACCATCGTGGCGTTGACGTTGGTCTGAAGCTCGGCGAACGCGCCGTGGAATTCACCGCGCATGGATTGCGTCAGGTCGGCGTCTGCGAGTGCTGCCACGACGCGGCGGACCTCGTTGACCGTCAAATCGACGCTCGATACCAGCTCGTTGACGCTGGCGGCAAAGCGGTTGAGGTCCTCGTTATCGTAGTCCTTGGTGATACGGCCGGTGAAATCGCCGGCAACGGCAGCGGCAACGACGATGCTGATATTGGACTGGAGATCGCTGCTGCGTGCATGCAGCACCGCCTCCTGGGCCTTCATGTCGCGCATGCTGATGGCATTCTTGCGGAAGACTTCGACGGCGCGGCCCATCTCGCCGATCTCGTCGCGGCGTGAAGAGTCAGCGCCATCGCCATCAAGCTTGCCGTCGGCAAGTTCGCTCATGATCGACGTCAGCGTTTGCACCGGAAGCACGATGCCGCGGCGCGCGACGAGCAGGCTGACGGCCACGCCGAAGACGATACAGGCGCCGGCTGCAGCCAAGAGGATCGTCATCGCGACGGAGGAAGATTCGAGCGCCTCGGCGCGAGCAGCGGCAAGAGCATCGCCGGAATAGGTGCTGTAGGCCTTGACGGCGGACGTCACGGTCTTCTGGGCGTCGAGCGCCTTGTCGAGCGCGGCCTTGACGGCAGCGGCGTCGGCGCCATTCGATCCGGCGACGGCAATCATTGCGCGGATCTCGTCGAAGTAGCTGTTCAGCGTCGTGCGGATGTCGTTGAGAAGCTTGTCCTCGGCATCGTCGGCGACCAGCTCGATCTTGGTGACGCGAGCGAGCATTTCAGCGGCGCGCGTTTCCGTTTCCGCACCGAACTCCGAAGCCTTACCGGGCGTTGCCGCAAGTTGATAGGTCATGCGGCTGATGGCGATGATATCGACCCTGAGGTCCATCGCCTCGCGCGCGGCTTCTTCGCGGGCGCCGACTTCGACGATCGTCGTTCCGAGTGAAGAGAGCCCGCGCGCACCGGCAAGGGCGATCAGGGTTGACGAAATGCCCATGACCACGACCACGAGGCCGACCTTGGTCAATATCGATAAATTCTTGAACGTCACTGCCGTGACTCCTGTGATGTCGCGATCGCGCTGGTTTTCGAGGACATGGTCGGCCAAACCGGTGGGAGGAGACCCGGAATGTTGCGCGCGCTCCGAGGGAGGAGGCGGAGATCTCAAGCGCACCGACCGAGAGATACTTAGTAATTGCGAATTTAAATTAGCGTTAAAACAGCAACATCAGGATCGGCCCGGCCAAGGCGGCGCCCATCCGAACGGCCTTTCAAACGCAAAGCGGGCGGGCGATTTCTCGCCCGCCCGCAGACCGCCGCAGCAGTCTTGGGAGATCATTTCTTGCCGTAGCCGCCGCCCGTGGGCGTGACGACGGTAAAGGCCTCGCCGGCTTCCAGAACCGTATGGGCGCAGCCAGACAGTTCCTCGGTTCGCCCGTCGTTGCGACGGACGAGGTTCTGGCCGAGATTGCCGGGCTCACCGCCCTTGATACCGAAGGGCGCAACACGGCGGTGACCGGAAAGGATCGCGAAATCGAGCTTTTCCCGGGCACGAATGGTGCGCTTCGTGCCGTCGCCGGCCGACCACTTACCCTTGCCGCCGGAGCCGCGGCGGATGTGGAAGTCCTCCAGCACCACCGGGAAGCGGGTCTCAAGAATTTCCGGATCGGTCAGACGCGAATTGGTCATATGGGTGTGGACCGCATCGGCGCCATTGTAACCCGGCCCCGCCGACGCGCCCGAGCAGATCGTCTCGTAATACTGGTAGTGCGCGTTGCCGAAGGTCAGATTGTTCATCGTGCCTTGAGCGCCTGCCTGGCTTTCGACGGCACCGAAGAGGCAGTTGGTGACAGCCTGGCTGACTTCGACATTGCCGGCAACGACCGCTGCGGGATAACGCGGGGTCAGCATCGTGCCTTCCGGGATGACGATGTGGATCGGCCTGAGGCAACCGGCGTTCATCGGGATATCGGCCTCGACGAGAACGCGGAAGACATAAAGCACCGCCGCCCGAGTGACCGGAGCGGGCGCATTGAAATTGTCCGAACGCTGTTCCGACGTGCCGGTGAAGTCGACCGTGGCCTCGCGCTTGTCACGATCGACGGTGATCTTCACCACGATCTTGCAGCCCTGATCCATCTCGTAGGAGAATTCGCCGTTAGGCAGTTGGTCGAGGACGCGGCGCACGCTTTCGGCGGCATTGTCCTGGACGTGGCCCATATAGGCCTCAACGACATCCTCGCCGAACTGCGCGATCATCTTCTTGAGTTCCGCCACGCCCTTTTCGTTGGCGGCAACCTGCGCCTTCAGGTCGTTGACGTTCTGCACGATGTTGCGAACCGGATAGCGCGCGCCATTGAGCAACGCCTCAAGTTCGGCCTCGCAGAAGCGGCCGGCATCAATGAGCTTGAAGTTGTCGATATAGACGCCTTCCTCCTCGATGTTGGTCGCAAGCGGCGACATCGAGCCGGGCGAGATACCGCCGATATCGGCATGATGGCCGCGGCTTGCAACCCAGAAACGGATCTCCCTACCCTGGTCGTCGAACACGGGCGTGCAGACGGTCAGGTCGGGCAGATGCGTGCCACCGTTGTAGGGCGCATTGATCAGGAAGACGTCGCCGGGGTGAATAACCGGGTTCTCGCGGATCGCAGTTGCGACAGAGGCATCCATGGAGCCCAGATGCACCGGCATGTGCGGCGCATTGGCGACGAGATTGCCCCTGTTGTCGAAGACCGCGCAGGAGAAGTCGAGACGCTCCTTGATGTTCACCGAATAGGCGGTGTTCTGCAGCGTCACGCCCATCTGCTCGGCGATCGACATGAAGAGATTGTTGAAGATCTCGAGCATGACCGGATCGGCCTTGGTGCCGATCGCGCTGCGCGCCGGCAGCGCCTTGACGCGGCGAAGCACGATATGGTCCTTGGCCGTCAGTTCCGCCTGCCAGCCGTCCTCGACGATCACGGTCTGGTTCGGCTCGATGATGATCGCCGGACCGTCGAGGCGCTGACCGGGCTTGATCTCGGAGCGAAGCGCCACCGGCGCATCGTGGAACTGGCCCTGGGAATAGAAGCGGGTGCTGCGGCTAAGCGCGGGGGCGCCTGCCGTCGTCACCAAGCCTTCACCTTCCATCTGGGCAGCGCCGCCGCCGACGGTTTCGACCTCGACAGCGTCGATCACCAGCGCCTTGTTGTCGGCGACGAAGCCGTAGCGGCGCTTGTGCAAGGTCTCGAATTCGGCGCGCAGGCGGGCGATATCGTCATGCCCGGGAAAGGTCGCATCGACAGCCAGGACCGTGTCGGTGCCGGCATAGCGGATATGGGCGCGAAGATGGGTGCGGATCTCGTCGCGGGCGATGCCCTGTGCTTCGAGTTCGCCGAGGCATTCGACCTGCAGTTCGGACCCAAGCTCGGCAAGCGCCGAAGGCGCCTTGTCGTCGAGCGCAACGCCGAGCGCCTTCTGACGGGTGGCGCGGATATCGGCAAGGCCCATGCCATAGGCCGACAGCAGGCCGGACATAGGATGCACCAGAATGCTCTTCATCCCGAGCTGGTCGGCGACAAGGCAGGCGTGCTGGCCGCCTGCGCCGCCGAAGCAGCTGAGCGCATAGCGCGTCACGTCATAGCCGCGCTGGACCGAGATCTTCTTGATCGCCTCGACCATGTTGGCGACCGCAATGCGGATGAAACCGTCGGCAACATCCTCAGGCGCCCGGCCATCGCCGATTTCGGCGGCCATCGCGGCGAAACGCTCACGCACCGTCTCGACATCGAGACGCTCGTTCTGCTCCGGCCCGAACAGCGCCGGGAAGAATTCCGGCATCAGCTTGCCAAGCATCACATTGGCGTCTGTGACCGCAAGCGGGCCGCCGTTGCGATAGCAGGAAGGGCCCGGATTGGCGCCGGCGGAATCCGGTCCGACGCGGAAGCGCTCGCCGTCGAAATGCAGGATCGAACCGCCGCCGGCGGCAACCGTGTGGATCAGCATCATCGGCGCGCGCACGCGCACGCCGGCGACTTCGGTTTCGAAGGCGCGCTCGTATTCGCCGTCGAAATGGGCAACGTCGGTAGAGGTGCCGCCCATGTCGAAGCCGATGACGCGGTCGAAACCGGCCGCTTCACCGGTTTTCGCCAACCCGACAACACCGCCAGCCGGACCGGAGAGGATCGCATCCTTGCCCTGGAACATGTCGGCGGCCGTCAGGCCACCCGACGACATCATGAACATGACGCGCGCGCCGGAGCGCTCGACGTCGAGTTCGCTCGACACCTGCGCCACATAGCGGCGCAGCACCGGCGAGAGATAGGCGTCGATGACGGTGGTATCGCCGCGACCGACATATTTGATCAGCGGCGAGACTTCGTGGCTGACCGACACCTGCTCGAAGCCCATTTCGCGGGCAAGCCGAGCAACCAGCGCCTCGTGCTCCGGATATTTATAGGCGTGCATGAAGACGATCGCGACGGTGTTGTAACCCTGGTCGCGAAGCGCCGTCAGCGCCTGGCGCGCCTCGGCCTCATCCAGTGCCTGCTCGACCGTGCCGTCAGCCAGGACCCGTTCGCCGAGCTCTACGATATCCTTGTAGAGCGCTTCCGGCTTGATGATTTCGGTGGCGAAGATGTTCTTGCGCTCCTGGTAACCGATCCTGAGCGCGTCACGGAAACCGCGCGTCGTCACCAGTGCGAGCGGTTCGCCCTTGCGCTCAAGCAGCGCATTGGTCGCGACCGTCGTGCCCATACGCACTTCGCTGATGAGCCCGGTCGGGATCGGCGTGCCGGTCGGCAGGCCAAGATGCAGGCGGATGCCGTGCACGGCCGCATCACGATAGGCTTCCGGATTCTCCGACAACACCTTGCGCGCATGCAGAACGCCTTGCGGGTCCCTGCCGATCACGTCGGTGAAGGTGCCGCCACGGTCGATCCAGAAGTCCCAGCTGCCGGTTTCGCGTGCGCTCATCGTCCATCCCTCTCACTCGTCTGCCGCCAGCTCGGGTCGGCTCCGAAATTCATCAAAGCAGTTCGTTGACAAAATGTCGATAAAATGATGACATAAAATCGTCAAGATGAGGAAGTGCTGAATGACAAAGAAGTCTGAGGAGAGCTATGAAGGGAGGGAGTGGGCGCAAGACGCTCTGCCCGACCACATGAAGCCGGTGTCTGCGATCGGACCGATCGTCTCCTCTGCACATCTGGCCGAAGGCGGATCCCCAAGGCTCTCGGAAGTGGAGTACGGCCTGATTCTCGCTTCTCACGCGTTTCATCGCTGGATGGTGCGCTGCATGGCTGCCGCCGGTGTGCCCGGCCTTTCCTCCACAGAAATTCTCATCCTGCATACGATCCGCCACCGCGACCGCGGCAAGAAGCTCGCCGATATCTGCCTCGTGCTCGACATCGAAGACACGCATGTGGCGACCTATGCCATCCGCAAGCTCGAGGCGGCCGGCCTTGTCACCACAGGCAAGGCGGGCAAGGAAAAGACCATCCAGATCACCGACAAGGGCGCGGAAGCCTGCACCCGTTATGCGCAAATCCGCGAGCGCCTGCTCGTGACCTCGACGGCCAATGCCCGCCCTTCCGAGGAGACACTCTCGGAAATCGCCGCTGTGCTGCGCTTCATGTCGGGGGCCTATGAACAGTCCGCGCGTGCCGCGACCACATTGTGACAAGGAAGATCGCGTGACCGCTGATACGACACCCCCGCTGCTGGCCGTGGAAAACCTGTCCGTCGCCTTCAATGGCAATGCCGTCGTCGAAGACCTGAGCTTTTCGGTCACGGCGGGACGGACGCTGGCAATCGTCGGCGAATCGGGCTCCGGCAAATCGGTGACCTCGCTTTCGATCATGCGGCTTGCCGACATGATGGGAGGTAAGTTCCCCACCGGTCGCATCCTGTTCCAGGGCAAGAACGGCGCGGTGAACCTGACGGCCGAACCGCAGAAAGCGATGCGCAGCATTCGCGGCAAGGAGATCGCCATGATCTTCCAGGAGCCGATGACGTCGCTCAATCCGGTGTTCACGATCGGCGACCAGATCGCCGAAGTGCTGATGCTGCACGAGAAGATGACGAAAGCCGAAGCACTCACTGAAACGTGCCGGCTGCTCGACATGGTGCGGCTGCCCGATTCCACCGAGCTCGTCGGCCGTTATCCGCACCAGCTCTCCGGCGGCATGCGCCAGCGCGTGATGATCGCCATGGCGCTTGCCTGTCGCCCCAAGCTTTTGATTGCCGACGAGCCGACGACGGCGCTCGACGTGACCATCCAGGCACAGATCCTCACCATCATCCGCGACCTCCAGAAGGAGCTCGGCATGGCGGTAATCTTCATCACCCACGACATGGGCGTCGTCGCCGAGATGGCCGACGATGTCGTCGTCATGTGGAAGGGCCGCAAGGTCGAGGAAGGCCCGGTCGCCGAGATTTTCTCCAATCCACAGCATCCCTATACCCAGACGCTTCTTTCCGCCGTGCCGAAGCTCGGCAGCATGACCGGCGAAGACTTCCCCAAGCGCATGCCGCTGACGATGATGATCGACGGCGCGCCGAAGCTTGTGGGCGAAGAGCATATCCAGCGCACCGCCCGCTACGACGCAGCACCGATCCTCTCCGTGCGCGATCTCGTTACACGCTTTGACGTCAAGAAGAACCTTTTCGGCAGGGCCACGCACCGCGTTCACGCAATTGAAAATGTCAGCTTCGACATTTTCCCGGGCGAGACCCTGGCACTTGTCGGCGAATCCGGTTCCGGCAAGTCGACGATCGGCCGTACAATCCAGCAGCTCCAGAGCGCCACCTCAGGTGAAATCCTCTTCGGCGGACGCCCGGTCTCCGCCATGAGCTTTGCCGAGCGCCAGCGGCTGAAACAGGAAATCCAGTACATCTTCCAGGATCCCTTCGCCTCACTCGACCCGCGCAAGACCGTCGGTTTCTCGATTGCCGAACCGATCCGCACCCATGGGCTGATCCTTGGCAACAAGGAAATCGAAAAGCGCGTTCACGAACTGCTCGAGCGGGTGGGGCTGACCTCCGCCCATGCCGAGCGTTACCCGCATGAGTTCTCCGGCGGTCAACGCCAGCGCGTCTGTATCGCCCGGGCGCTCGCATCCCGGCCCAAGCTCATCATCGCCGACGAGGCGCTATCGGCGCTCGACGTGTCGATCCAGGCCCAGATCATCAATCTGTTCATGGAGCTGCAGGAACAGGAAGGCCTCGCCTATCTCTTCATCAGCCATGACATGGCCGTGGTCGAGCGCATGAGCCACCGCGTCGCCGTGCTCTATCTCGGCCAGGTGATGGAATTCGGTAGCCGCCGCCAGGTGTTCGAAACCCCGACCCATCCCTATACCCGCCGGCTGCTATCGGCCGTTCCGGTCGCCGATCCCGGCAAGGGGCGCGACCGGGGGATGATCGAAGGCGAGATCCCGAGCCCGATCCGGCGTGTCGGAGAAGAACCCGCGGTGCTTCCGCGCAAGGAGATCGCGCCGGGCCATTTCGTGGCCCTGGACGCGTAAAGCCGCTTTCTCTTTTCAGGGGAAGGCAGTCGAAACAGGAGTGAGTAAAAAATGATCAACAAAAAGGGGATCCACGCCGCCTTCATCGCGCTTGCGCTGACTGGCAGCTTTCTGACGGCCGCGCCGGCCTTTGCCGCCGGCACATTGACGGTTTCGTCGCCACAGGATCCGGGCAGCTGGGATCCGGTCGACACCTTCCTCGTCAACTGGGCATCTGTCTCCACCAACATTTTCGACGGCCTGACCTATCGCGGCCCTGACCGCAAGCTGGTTCCAGGCCTTGCAACCGCCTGGGAAGAGCTCGACGGCGGCAAGCGCCTGCGCTTCACGCTGCGCGAAGGCGTCAAGTTCCACAATGGCGAGCCTTTCAACGCCGAAGCCGTGAAATACACCTTCGATCGCCTGCTCGGCGAAGAAGGCTCCAAGGGGCCACAGAAATCCAACTATGCGGTCATCGAGCGTGTCGAGATCGTCGACGAGAAGACTGTCGATCTCCACCTGAAGTCACCGGATCCTGTTCTACTGACCAAGCTCGCCGGCTACGGCGCGATGATCGTGCCGCCGAAATACATCCAGGAAAAGGGTGAGGACTATTTCAACACCCATCCTGTCGGTACCGGCCCATTCAAATTCGTCTCCTATGAGCCGAAGGTGGCGATCAAGCTCGAAGCCTTCGCCGATCATTGGGGCGGCGCACCGAAGCTTTCCAACCTCGACTTCCGCTTCATCGCCGAGCCGGCAACCGCCGTTGCCGAATTGCAGGCCGGCCGCGTCGATCTCGTCATCCCGCCGACCATCCCGATCGGCATGATCCCGACGATCGAGGGTGACGACAAGCTCGAACTCGTCTCGACCCCCGGCCCGACCGTCTATGCGCTGCGTTTCAACACCCGCGACGGCATCACCAAGGATCCGAAGGTCCGCAAGGCGCTGATCCTCGGCGTCGACCGCGACACCATCATCCAGTCGATCCTCGGCGGCCAGGCCGCTCCGATCGCCAGCTTCCAGGGCGAACTGTCGTTCGGCTTCGACCCAAGCATGAAGCCGTTGCCATACGATCCGGAGCAGGCGAAGGCGCTGTTGAAGGAAGCGGGCGTCGCGCCGGGTGCTTCCGTCCAGATCGACGTGCGCGGCAACGACGCAACCTTCAACGAAGTTGTTCAGGCCGTCGCCAGCTACCTGCAGCTCGTCGGCATCAACGCGACGATCAAGCCTTACGAAACCAACGTTCTGTTGAACGACATCATTCCGGCCGGCAAGACGGGCGCGATGTTCCAGCAGGCCTGGGGCGGCTGGACGCTCGATTACGACAACACGGCCTACTCGATGTACCACTCGGGTGAAAAGTGGAACCCGTACGACAGCGACGCCGAACTCGACAAGCTGCTCGAATCCCAGCGTTCAATCACCGATCAGCCCAAGCGCGAGGAAATCCTCAAGCAGATCGCCAACTACGCCGCCGACCGCGCGCTGGAAATGCCGCTCTACAACCTCAACGCCATCTTCGGCGTGAGCAAGCGCGTCAAGAACTTCACGCCTGTTCCCGACAGCCGCCTGCGGCTGACGGACGTCACGGTCGAGTAACAATCAGATCCGCCGCTCCCCAATAGCGAGCGGCGGGTCGTTTTCATGAAGGGCGGGTAAGTTGGCCGGATTTTTGATCAAACGTGTTCTGCAGGCGGTGTTCGTTGTTTTCGTCGTAACGCTCATCGTCTCCTTTGCCATCCGCCTGACGGGCGACCCGGCACTGATGCTCGCCCAAGGTGCGGGTAGCGTCACCGAGGAAGACCTCTCGCGCATCCGCGAGGCGCTCGGCCTCAACCAACCCTTCATGACGCAGTATTTTGCCTTCATCAAAGGCCTGTTCACATTGGATTTCGGCCGCTCGTTCATGGGCGGCACCCCGGTCTCGCAGCTGATTGCCGCCGCCCTGCCGGCAACGATGATGCTGGCCTTCGCGTCACTCATCGTTTCGATCATCATTTCGATCCCGCTCGGCATCAAGGCGGCTGTCGCCCGCGGCAAATGGGCTGATCAGGCGATCCGCATCCTCTCGCTCGTTGGCCTGTCCTTCCCGAACTTCTGGCTGGCGATCATGCTGGTGCTGTTGTTTTCGATCACGCTCAAATGGCTGCCGCCGAGCGGCATGGACGGGTTTGCGAGCTTCATCATGCCGGCTGTCACCATGGGCATCATCCTGACGGCAACCAATGTCCGCCTGGTGCGCACGGCGATGCTCGAAACCCTGCAGTCGCAATACATCATGGTGGCCCGCGCCAAGGGCCTCAGCGAAAGCAAGGTGCTCTACAAGCATGCGCTGCGTAACTGTGCCATCCCGCTCATCACCTATTTCGGCCTCCAGTTCGGCGGTCTTCTCGGCGGCATCGTCGTCGTGGAGCGCGTGTTCAACTGGCCGGGCATGGGCACCCTCGCCTTCGACGCCGTCGGCGCCCGCGACTATCCCGTGCTGCAGGCCGTCATCACCGTGCTCTCGCTGATGATCGTCGGCGTTAACCTCATCGTCGACATCGCCTATGGCCTCGTCGACCCGCGCATCCGGACGGAGTGAGCCGATGACCACCAAGGCCGCAAACACCCGTTTCGCCCGTTTCCGCAACCTCGAATTCATCCTCGGCGCGCTGCTTGCCGGCGGCATGTGCCTCGCTGTTCTCTTGTCAGGTGTGCTCTTTCCGGGCGGCGCCGACAAAATCGATCTGATGGCGCGGCTGACGCCGCCCTTCGTCAACTGGGCACATCCGCTCGGCACCGACCCGCTCGGCCGTGACGTGCTTGCTCGCGTCGTTGCCGGCGGCAAGATTTCCCTGCTCGTCGGCTTCACCTCGGTAGCCGGTGCCGTCGTAATCGGCGTGGTGATGGGCCTCGTCTCCGGCTACTATCGCGGCTTCTGGGACATGGTCGTCATGCGATTTGCCGACGTGCAGCTGGCGCTGCCCTTCATCCTGCTCGCCATCACCTTCATCGCCATCGTCGGCGGCGGGCTGACCAACACGATCGTGCTACTGATCATCTCGCAATGGGTGCAATATGCCCGTCTCGTGCGCGGCTCGGTGCTGTCGCTGCGCGAACGGGAGTTCATCCAGTCGGCCCGCGCCATCGGCGTTCGCGATGTGAAGATCCTGTTCCAGCATCTGCTGCCGAACCTGATCGGCCCGGTCATCGTGTTGATGACGCTCAACGTTGCCAACAACATCCTGCTCGAGAGCAGCCTGACCTTCCTCGGCCTCGGCGTCGACCCGCTGATCCCGAGCTGGGGCGGCATGCTCGCCGACGGCCGCACCTACCTGCAGAACGCCTGGTGGGTCAGCGTCTTCCCAGGCCTTGCAATCCTTCTTACCGTCCTTGGCCTCAACCTTCTCGGCGACTGGCTGCGCGACAGTCTCGACCCAACAGGCAGAACTTCACGATGACCACAATTTTCGAAGGGACGTTCGAGCGCACGCTCGACACCATGCTCGCAACCTATGGCAAGGAGGTTGCTCGCGGCACCCGGCTGGAGGCATGGCTCTTCGATGATCGCGAAAGCCGCAGGGCGGCCGAGCAGAAGCTTGGTGCCTTCGGCGTCGAGGCAAAGCTCAGGAGCGCCTACAAGCCGCTCTTGCACTTCTTTCTCGAGGAGGTCGACCGCAAGGCACTGAAGCGCGTCGATATCCGCTATCCGCAGCCCGAAAACTGCCCGGCGAACCGCTTCCTGCTCGAAGCCTATCCGCTGGCAGCGCTCGTCGGCGACGCCGAGATCGTCTTTGTCGGCGGCAGCGATACGGCACTAACCTACGACGTCGCGCTGACCTTTGCCGACGGATGCACGGAAGCCCATACGGTGTTTGCGCCCAACCGCCAGCACACCGATTTCATCGGCGAAACACTCCTGTCTCCGACCGGCTGGGTCCGTCTCGACGACAGCAGCAGCAAGCGGCGGGAATGCCACCTCGAAACTGACTATGAGCGGCTGTTTGCAGGCGCCATGCGTGCAATCGCCGAGCACGGCTGGGGCGACAGCGAACCCTATTTCGACGAACTCAACATCCGTGCGACGTTGCCGATCAACGATCTGCAGCTGCCGGTCGGCGAAGAGGTCGTCAGCCTGCGCGAAGCGATGCATGAGGACTTCTATTTCTCGCTGCTCGAAGTCTTCCAGAAGAAGTCGGGCCGTCCGTTGGGCGACCGTGGCCTGAAACCCGGCCAGATCGTCCCCGAAATCGTCTTTGCCGATGGCAAACCCACGGTCCGTGTCGAAACACGGCTGCTCGCCACGACGGACGCCGACGGCGAAATCCAACCTCTCGACACGGCTCAGGCACCGCTCGCGGTTGCGCAGATCCATGCCGAACTGGAAAAGATCGAAGGCCAACCCTTCCAGGCGCATTCGCGGGCGGGACGCCCGGTCAAGGCGCGCTATCACAAGGGCACCGATGCTGCCGTGATGATCAGCGGCGGCCAGCACCCCAACGAGACCACCGGCATCGTCGGCGCATTGCGCGCGGCTCAGACGCTGGCCACTCTCCCCGGCACGCACTTCACGATATCTCCGCTCGAAAACCCCGACGGTTATGCCGTTCACCATCGGTTGCGTGCCGACAACCCGCTGCACATGCATCACGCCGCCCGCTACACTGCACTTGGCGACGATCTTGAATATCGTGCCGGCGCTGCCCTCAACGAGCGGGCGATCCGCAACGAGGCCGAAGCCCTGTCGGGCGCCGAGCTTCATGTCAACCTGCACGGCTACCCATCGCACGAGTGGACACGGCCGCTGTCCGGCTATGTGCCGCGCGGCTTTGCCATGTGGACGCTGCCGAAGGGCTTCTTCCTGATCATGCGCCACCACGCCGATTGGGAAGCGCGTGCCGAACAGCTGATCGAAGCGGTGACGGCTCGACTCGCCACTGTGCCCGGTCTTCTCGCCTACAATGATCAGCAGATCGCGCTTTACGAAACCCATGCGGGCGAAACCGGCTTCCGCATCATCAACGGCTTCCCCTGCATGATCTCCGTCGACGATCGCCACAAGGCGCCGCTGACGCTGATCACGGAATATCCCGACGAAACCATCTATGGCGACGCCTTCGTTGCCGGCCATGGCGCGCAACGGGAGACGGTTCTGGCCGCCTACGAGGCGTTCCAGTCGATGATGGCAGTTGCCTAGGCTGACGCCCGACAAATCTTTCAAGGATGTGATGGGCTTTCGGGGCCGTCACATCTGCCCGTTTCACCGGCATGCGTATCGCCGCCGCCATGCCCGGTGAATGAGCTACTGCGCGGTTCATACGTGCGGTAGCGAACTGCGCAGCGCGCGTGCTGTTCGGTGCGGCCATACGGCAGGCACTCGCTCTGCTTCCTCGATGCGCCGATGACGATCGCCTCCGTGATAATCCCTGCATGAACGCCCTTTCGCCAAGACGCGCAATACTTGCCTCTCATATCACTTGGAGCCGCCGGATACCGTAAAGGCTGCCGGCGCAGCGTTGCGGCCGCATTGCGCGCCAGCCTGTAGATGATGCACTCAGAGCGCGAACCAACCGCAACTTTGCGGCAATGGTGCTCAAGCAAATGTGCGCCTACCGCACAGACACGTTGGAGAATCGAGACATGCGCCTACTCCTTGTAGAGGACGAGCCTGAGATGGCTGCCGCGCTCGGCGTTGCCCTTGGCCGCTACGACATGATCCTCGACCATGCGCCGTCGCTCGATCACGCCATCGCCGCGATGGCCAACCGGGTCCATGACGCGATCATTCTCGACCGGCAATTGCCTGACGGAGACGGGTTGACGCTCATTCCCCGTGTTCGCGCGCTGAAGTCGGGCATCCCGGTGATCGTGCTGACGGCGCGTGGCGCCGTCGACGAGCGGATCAAGGGGCTGGACATGGGGGCCGACGATTATCTCGCCAAACCCTTCGCGGTCGAGGAATTGTTGGCAAGACTACGCGCGCTGATGCGCCGGGCACCCGATATCGCACCGATGACCGCACGCATCGGCAATCTTGTCTTCGATTTCGGCGCTCGGGAAGCGCGGATCGACGGCCGCGTGCTCGAGCTTCCCCGCCGGGAACTGCTTGTGCTCGAAGCGCTGGCGCGACGGCAGGGGCGCACCGTGCAACGCTCGACGCTGGAGGAATCCGTCTACGGGTACGACGACGAAATCCAGTCCAACTCGCTCGACGCCCATGTTTCGAGACTGCGCAGGAAATTGCTGGAGTCCGGCTCCGGCGTGGAGATCCACGGCATTCGTGGGGTCGGCTACCTGCTGAGACCGATGTCATGAGCGACAACCCCAACCACTCGCTGAAGAAGCGGCTCATCTGGCACATCCTCACATTTCAGGTGCTGCTGCTCGTTGCCGTCATTGCAGGCTTCATGGCGCTTTTGATCCGGGCCGATCTCGGCGGCATGATCCTTGATGCCAGTTCGGCGTCGATTGCCGCCAGTGCCGTCGAGGTGACCCCCGACCAGAAACTGAGGCTGAAAAACACGCCGCAGCTTCAGGCCCTGCTCGCCGAAACGCCGGGCTTCTGGTTCGTCGTGCGCAACGAGCGCGGCGACACGATCCAAAGCGGGCCGGTCCCCGATGCCTATCGCGGCATCGGCGAGCATCTCGACCGCGTCGCCTTCGCCGACATCCGCGACGGACTGGAACCCTACCTGCTCTCGGCGATCGTTCGCGCGATCGAGACCGAGAACGGCACTTACACGGTTCTGACCGGCGGCGGACGCCTGTGGAGCGCCTCGTTCGCGGTGTTTTTCCTGACGAACCTGCTGCTGCTGCCGATCGTGCTCATCCTCGTGCTCATTCCCGCCTTCGCCATTCCGATCATCGTGCGCCGTGCCTTTTCCAGCCTCGCCGAGGTCGCCGACCACGCCAAAAGCATCGACGTCGACCGCCGGGGCGCCCGTCTGCCCGATGGCCGCGTGCCGGGCGAGGTGCGCCCGCTGGTCGAAGCCGTCAACGGTGCGCTGCAGCGCTTGGACGAAGGTTACGAGCGCCGCCAGCGCTTCATTTTGGATGCAGCCCACGAGTTGAGGACCCCGGTCGCGATCCTGCAGACCCGGCTGGAGGGCATGGACATCGGGCCGTTGCGCGCCCGTCTTCTTGTTGATACCGCCCGTATTGCCGGCCTTGCCGAACAGCTGCTCGACCTCGAGCGCATCGACCGCGACGGCGCGCATTTCGCACCCCTCGACCTGGTTTCGCTCTGCCGCGACGTCGCCGCCGACCTCGCCCCTCTCGCACTGTCGGCCGATTGCGACATCTCTTTTACCCATGGGCCCGATCAGGTTAGCGCGCGGGGAGACGCTGGCGCGCTGGAGCGTGCCGTCACCAATCTGGTGCGCAACGCAATCGAGCATGCCGGCGGCCTGATCTCCATTCACGTCGAGCGTGGCGGTATCATCGAGGTCAGCGACGAGGGGCCTGGCATTCCCGAAAGCGAACGGGAGCGGATCTTCGAGCCGTTTCACCGGTTGCAACCGCGTGACCACGGTGCTGGCCTTGGGCTGCATCTCGTCAGCGAGATCGTCAACCGTCACAAGGGCCACATATCGGTGGTCTGTGCGCCGACCGGTGGCGCCTGTTTCCGCATGACCCTGCCGGTCGCGTGAAAGACTTTGGGCGATTGACTGCCGCATCTTCGCCATAGAGCCTAACAGGTTATTAATAACAAAATCAGCGATTTAGTCGATATTTGCAATGTTGATGCAATCCGTGCGGCGCACAAATGCGCACATCTTCCAGCGTCGATAATCGTGCCAGCCGGCGCGAAGCGAAGAGAGAAGATAAATGCGCCGCGACCGGCGCCTAGTCCAATCCACGGAGCAACGCCATGCGGCAACGTCACAAACTTCCCCTCTGGCTCGGCATCACCTTTTTGGCCACAGCCGGTGTGCAACAGGCACTGGCCGCCGACCCCTATTCGCCGGAACCGGCTTCGTCCTACCAGGACCCGCCTGCCTTCAATTGGAGCGGTGCCTATGTCGGCGCCCATGGCGGTCTCGGCTTTACCGGTAGTCCCAATCCGTTTTCCGACCGCAACGGCGTCGTCTTCGGCGCACAGGCCGGCTACAACATGCAGGTCGGTCCCGGCATCGTCGGTGCCGAAATCGAAGGCTCCTATCTCGGCGACACCGAACACAAGGTCAGCGGCGGCAAACTCAAGGAAAAATGGCGCGGCGCGATCAAGGCGAAGGCCGGCCTCTCGTTCGACCAGACACTCGTCTACGGCACGGCCGGTTATGCCATGACCAACTACAAGAAGGGCGGCGGCGTCCAAAACGATGTCGGCTTCAAGGGCGGTTATCTGGTGGGCGCCGGCGTCGAGCAGGCTTTCGCCGGCGGTCTCTCGGCGAAGATCGAATACAACTACATCACCACGCCCGACGTCCGCACCAACACGGCCTTTGGGTCGAGCGAGAAGGACATCAACAGCCACGTCATCAAGGCCGGCGTGAACATGCGGTTCTGATGGTTCCCACGCGACGCAGCGCCGTCACCCGATCCTCCCTGGGTCAGCGGCGCTCGGTTCGACGTGGAACGATCAAGCCGAAGGCCGGTCCCGGCCCTCGGCTTCACTCTTTCGCTGGCCCGCGTCTAGAGCGTTTCCGGTCTAAGTGGAGTCAGAAACGCTCTATCTCCTTGTTTTTACGCATTTCCTGACGGAAAACCGCGTCGCACTTTTCCTGAAAATCTCTAAGCTGCCGCCTCCGAAACCTCGGCTTCGGCATTCGAAAGCCGCCGCCAGATCGGCGCCATTGCGTCGGCGATGTCCCGATAAAGCTCGTACCGTCGCGTGTAGTGGCGCGCTATCGCCGCGTTCGGGCGGTAGTGGCGTTCCGTCCTCACCATGGCTGCCGCACCTTCCGAGAAATCGGCAAAGATCCCTGCCCCCGTGCCCGCGGCAATCGCGGCGCCGAGCGCGCCGGTTTCGCGCGAACGGGCGACCGACACCGGAACCCCGAGCACATCGGCAAAGATCTGCGGCCAGATCAGGCTGCGCGATCCGCCGCCTGAAAGCACCGCCTCGTCGAAGGTCGCGCCCGCCGCCCGCATCGTGGCGATGTGCTGGCGGTGGCCGAAGGCGACACCTTCGAGAACCGCGCGAACCAGGTGACCCTTCGTGTGCCAGCCGGCGACGCCATAGAACCCGGCGCGGGCGTTACCGTCCTGCTGCGCGCCATAGAGGAAGGGATGATAGATCGGGTCATTCGCGGCCGGTTCGATATCGGATGCAAACGAGCAGCAGACGTCAAACGGCGATCGGCCGTCGTCGATGCCGCTGTCAGCAAAGAACTCGCGCACCAGCCATTCGAGATTGGCCGCCGACGTCGCGCTCGATTCGATTGCCATGTAGCGGCCGCGATCGAAGGTGGAGGACATGAACACCGGGCCCGAAAGGTCAGGGCCATCGATAATCACCTGGTTGATGCTCCAGGTTCCGGCGATGATCGAGGCAGCGCCGGT
The DNA here is from genome assembly GCF_001425885.1 of Ensifer sp. Root1252. Classification (NCBI taxonomy): domain Bacteria; kingdom Pseudomonadati; phylum Pseudomonadota; class Alphaproteobacteria; order Hyphomicrobiales; family Rhizobiaceae; genus Ensifer; species Ensifer sp. Root1252. The sequence continues at coordinate 45,643 of NZ_LMDT01000002.1, forward strand.
GCGCGTGACGCCCGAGCCGATTGCCGAGGCGACGACATCGAAGAGACCGCCGACCACCGGCGTGCCCGCAGCAAGACCGGTTTGTGCTGCCGCCTCCGGCGTGACCGTGCCGACCACATCCGCACTTTCGGCGAGGTCAGGCAAGAGGCCGGTTGCCTCGCCGAGATCGAAGGCCGCCATCAGATCGCGGTCGTAGCGGCGGTTGACGACATTAAGGAGGCCGCAGCCGGTCATATCCGAGACGTCGCTGACCCGCTTGCCGGTCAGTCGGTTGACGATGAAATCCTTGCACAGAAACACCGTGCCGATCCTGGCATAGGTCTCGGGCTGGAAACGCTTGAGCCAGGCAAGCAAGGTCGGCGTCTGCGACGGCCAGGGCCGTTGCCGGCCGATGGCATAGGTGCGGTCGCCGACACCCTGCGCCTTCCATTCTTCCACTAGCCCGGCGGCACGCGTGTCGAGCGACTGGATGCCGAGAAGCGGCTCACCGCCCTGGTCGAGAGCATAAAGGCCGTTGCCGTGACCGGCGCAACCGATCGCCACGATCTCTTCGGCACGGATGCCGGCACGTTCGACGCATTGGCGGATGACTGCCCGGGCATGGGTCCACAGCTCTTCGAGCCCCCGCTCGACATGCCCGGGCCGCGGAACCCGGCTGTGCCCCTCCTGCGCAGCCGCCGCGATCTCGTTGCCCTCAAGGTCGAAAATCACCGCCTTGATGACGGTGTTTCCGGCGTCGAGTCCCAGAAGATAGTCTGCCATTGAAGAACCCCTCCCAAGGTTCGGATCGTCTTTCTCAGCCTTGCTGATACAGGGCGAAGGCGGCTGCGCCATCGGCGTCATCGTGCACGATGGCCATCAAACCGCGAACGACGGCGCTCGGGTTTGCATGCTGGTAGATATTGCGCCCATAGACCATGCCCACAGCGCCCTGCCGCATCAAGGCCGCAGACTTGTCGAACACGGCACGCAGGTCCTCCTTGCCGCCGCCGCGCACCAGAACCGGGCAGCGGGCTGCCTCGACCACGCGGTGGAAATCCTCGGCATTTGTCGTCGGGTCGGCCTTGACGATATCGGCGCCCATCTCACGGGCGAGCCGCGTCAACGTGACGATTTTTTCCGCATCGCCATCGACCATGTAGCCGCCGCGCTCGGTGACCGGCTGCATGACCAGTGGCTCGATCATCAGCGGCATGCCGTATTTTTCGCAATCGGCACGGACGCGCGAAATGTTCGTGACGCACTGGCGAAAGAGGTCCGGTTCGTCGGGCAGCATGAACAGATTGACGACCACGCAGGCGGCATCCATCTCCAAAGCGCCGACCAGCGGTTCGGCCTCGTTCTGCAGCACAGCCCACATGTCGCGGTGGCGGATGCGATTATACGGGTTGCCCATGTCGATACGCATGACCAGAGCCGGCTTGTCCTTGCCCGGAAGGTCCTGGAGCAGATCGGCCTGGCCATAGTTCATCTGGATCGCATCGGGCCTGGCGTCGACCAGGGCCCTCACTACGGATTCCATGTTCTCAAGACCGTCGAGGAACGACGGTTCGTTGCAGACGCCATGGTCGATGGCCACGTCCAGGCAGCGTCCTGCGCCAAAAAGACGGTTCATCCGGACCTTGCGGTTGTTTCGCATAATGCACTCCTTTGTTCGTTCCGTGCGGAAAGCACGTCTTCATCGACGCCATGGCGTTCGAGGAGAAGGGTGAGAAAACGGGCGCGTTCAAGCGCCTGGCGGGCCACTGGCCAGTGCTTTTCGGCCGCGAGCAATGCGAGCACGGCGTCCGTCATTTCGAGCGAAAGCTCGCCGGTGATCGCCAGGGTCGTGCGCCGAAGCAAGAGGTCGTCGAGTTGTTCGACCTTCTCGCTGCGGATCAGGAACTGGATTTCGCGGGTCGAATAATCAGGATGCGGAAGCGGAGCGTCGGGCGCGGCAGCGACGAAGGCGGCGATGCGCTCGGCATCCGTGCCATAGCGCTCAAAGAGCGTGGCGACGCGCGTCGGCGCAAGGGCCGCCGCCGAGGCGACCCGCGCAATCCAGGCTTCCCGGTCGGCGGGAAAATCCCGGCCGCCACCAATCGCCCGATCGGCCGTGGCCACGCGGCGAGGCTGATCCAGTCGTTCGAGCACAAGATCGGCAGCCAGCTCTCCGAAGGAGCGGAAGGTCGTCCATTTGCCACCGATCATGCATAAGACCGGCGGCCCGGCATCGGCGGTCTCGACGAAGGTACAATAGTGATCGCGCGGGATGCGGCCGGTAAAACTGTCCTTGCTCGCCGGCAGCGGCCGGACCCCGGAAAACTGGAAGGCGATCTCATCGGGACGAACCTTGATCGTCGGCAGGACGAAAGCGAGCGACTGCAGGATGTAGTCCCGTTCCGCCGTCTCGCAGCGCACGGTTTCCGGATCGTCGACGCGAATGTCGGTGGAGCCGACCAGAACCTTGCCGAGATAGGGAAACAGGATGCAGATGCGCCCGTCCTCATTCTCGTAGTAGATCATGTGTCCATCGAGCGCGCGGGTCAGATCGTCGTTGTCGATGATCAGATGCGACCCTTTGGTGCCGCCCATCAACGGTGCCGGCCGGGCCGGTTCGGAAAACAGGCTCTGATTAGCGATGTCGATCCAGCCGCCGGTGGCGTTGATGATCACGGTCGGCTCGATCAAGACCTCCGTGCCGGCGATATTGTCTCTGACGGCATAGCGCCCCGGAGCTACCAGCTTCAGCTCGGCATAGTTGACAGCGCGCGCATGGGTACCAGACGACAGCCCGTCCTCAAGCAGTTCGATGCCGAGACGTTCGGGCTGACTGACCCAGGCGTCATAATAGGTCGCGGAATTCTTGATCGCGGGATTGAGCGCCGGCCATCGGCCAAGCGTCGCGCGCCGACCGCGAAACTCGTGGCGGGGCATAATGGCGCGCTTGCGCGTCAGGAAATCGTAGATCGCAAGCCCTGCCTTGATGACGACGGCGCCACGGCGGCTCGGCCGCCGGCTCAAGCCAAGGAACCGGACCGCGCCGTTGGCGATGCCGGAGAACACGTCGAACACGGGAACCGTCGTCGGTAGTGGACCGACATAGTGCGGCGCGTTGCGAAGGAGCCGGTCGCGCTCGACAAGCGATTCCCGCACCAGGCTGAATTCGCCGTTTTCGAGATAGCGCAATCCGCCATGAACCATGCGCGACAGCGCGGCGCTGGCGCCGGAACAGAAATCGTGTTTCTCGACGAGCACGACATTGACGCCCTGCAGCGCCAGCTCGCGAAACACGCTGAGGCCGTTGATGCCGCCGCCGAGGACGCAGACGTCCACCTTCGGGCTCTGGCGGAGCCCGTCAAAAATCTCTTCTCGGTTCATGATGGCGTCCGTTACCTATCCATGTGAGCGAGCTTCGCCGCTATCGCTTCATCGATCGCCGCGAGGTCCTGGCCGTCGAGCCGGATTGTGCCTGCACGGGCGTTGTCGAGCGCCTGCGCCGGATTGCGCGCGCCGCAGAGCGCAAACGTCACGCCGGGCTGGGCAAGCGTCCATGCAATGACCGTCTGGGCTATGCTGGCCGCATGCTTTTCGGCGATGGGCCGTATCGCCTCGGCAAAGGCCGTCGCCTTCTGACGGTTGCCGACGGAGAAGCGCGGGTTGTCGCGGCGCTGATCGTCTCCGGCAAACACCCGGTCCGGGCCGACGGTACCGGACAAGAGGCCCAGGGCAAGCGAGGAATAGCTGAGCGTGGCGACACCGTTGGCAGTAGTCAGCGGCAACAGTTCCGCCTCGATCTCGCGATCGATCATGCTGAAACGCTCCTGGATCGCGTCGAGGCGGCCGGTGGCGATATAGGCTTCCAGCTCGGACCGGTCGACGTTGCTGGCGCCTATCGCGCGGATCTTGCCGGCATTCTTCAGGTCTTCCAGCGCCCGCACCGTCTCCTCGATCGGCGTGGTCGGGTCCTGCCAATGGGTGATGTAGAGGTCGATATAGTCCGTCCCGAGCCGTTTCAGGCTCTCTTCGACCTCGTGAACGATGGCGTCGCGACCGAGGTAGCGATGAACAGGCTTTCCGTCCTGGTCGAAGAAGTGACGCCCCTTCGTCGTATGCCAGACGAGGCCGCATTTGGTCGCGATCACCGCCTTGTCGCGGCGGCCGGCCAACGCCTTGCCGACGATTTCCTCCGAACGCCCGAGACCATAGGCGGGAGCCGTATCGATCAGGGTCACGCCGGCATCGAGCGAGGCCTGGATCGCGGCGATCGATTCGCCTTCGTCCGTTCCGCCCCACATCCAGCCGCCGATCGCCCAGGTGCCGAGCCCGACGGCGGATGCCTTGACAACGGTGCGGCCGATCTCGCGCGTCAACTGTTCATTGCTCATGCCGAAAGTCCCTTTTCGCTTGCCATGGCAAGGATGCGCTCGCCGGTCGCCTCGTCGGTCACGAGTGTATCGAGATGCCTGCCGCGCAGGACGCTGAGAATGGGGCCGGCCTTGTTCGGTCCGCTCGCCACCCCGATCTTGGTCGGGATCGACGCGAACTCGTCGAGCGTGAGCGAGACGAGCGAACGGTTGAGGCTGTAGTCGCAGACCCGGCCCTGGTCGTCGAGCAGATGCGCGAGCAGCTCGCAGCTTGCACCGGAGCGCTCGATCGCGGCGCGGTCGGTGCTCGAGGACGGGTGCAGGTCGTAGTAGCTCGAATCGTCGGAAAGGATCGAGCCGATGCCGACGATCGCCACCTTGGCTTCCCTGGCGCGCTTGAACACGTCGGCCACCGAGCGCATGTTGATCAGCATGGCGCGCTCCGCGGCACTGTCGGCAAAGAGCGGCGCATGGATCTGATAGGACCTGCCGCCGAGCCGATCCGCCAGGAGGGTCGAGACGTGGTTGACGTCGGTATAGTGCTTGCCCTGCACGCAGCCGGTCGCCGGGATCACCTCGACATCCAGGCGCCGTGACGGGTGCAGACCGGCAACGACGGCGCTGACGCCCTTGCCGCCGGTGATGCAGATGGTGTCGCCGTCGGCGATCTCTTCCATCAGCAGCCGGGCCGCAGCCTCGCCCACAGCCTGCAGCGCCGTCTGCTGGTTGTCGGAGACGGTGGGAACGACGACGGCGCGGCTGATGCCACCAAGCGCAAGCAATTGCTCCTCCATGTCGACCAGCGGTTCGACGGGCGACTTGATCTTGATTTCAACCAGGCCGAGCTGGCGTCCGCGCTTGATCAGACGGTTGACCGTCGGCTGCGAGATGCCGAGCCGGTCGGCAATCTGCGACTGCGTCAGGCCCTCGAGGAAGTGCAGCACCAGTGCCTGATGCATCTGCCGGGCAACGACGAGTTCCTCGCGTGCACTGGAAATGAGGTTCTGATTGGGCTTGGCGATAGGCATGTTCAGATGGCCTTCCGCTTGTGCAGGAAATGATCGATGGAGACGGCGGCAAGCAGAATGCAGCCCTTGATCATGTCCTGCCAATAGACCGAGACGTCGAGCAGGATCAGCGAACTGGTGACCACCGACAAAAGGGCGATGCCGAGGATGGCACCGAGGATCGTGCCTGATCCACCGTTGAGCGAGGCCCCACCGATGACCGCGGCCGCAATGATGTTGAGTTCCATGCCGACGCCGAAGGTGGGCGTGGCGGCGCCGAAGCGCGACATGTAGATGACGCCGGCGACACCGGCGAGCGTCGAGCAGAGCACGGTTACCCAGAACTTCACCTGCTTGGTCTTGATGCCGGAATAGAGCGCCGCCTTCTCGTTGCTGCCGGTGTAGAACACCTTGCGAAATGCGGTCGCCCGGCGCAGCAGGAAGTCGAACAGGATCACGACGGCGACGAAGATCAGGATGACATAAGGCACGCCATGGAAGGTGCCTTGGCCGACGGCTTTGAACGATGCCGGCATGGTGAACAGCGACAGCGGTGTGCCCTTGGTGATGACGAGGCAAAGTCCGCGCACGATCACCATTGCCGCAAGCGACGTGATGAAATGGTTGAGCCCGACCACGGTGACGAAGAAGCCCATGATGGCGCCGATGAGGCTGCTAGCGAGGATCCCGAAGAGCGAGGCCGTCCATGGATCGACCCCGGCGAGGAACAGCGACCCCGCGAGCACCATGGCGAAGCAGACGACCGAGCCGACCGCAAGGTCGATGCCGCCGACGATCAAGAGGATCGTCATGCCGACAACGACGATGCCTTCGACCGAGAAGCTCATCAGCATCGCGCGCATGTTGCCGAAGGTGAGAAAGTGTGGCGAGGCAAAGCTCATGACGATGCCGAGCGCAAGAATGATGGCGATCAGCCCAGCCTCGCGCATTGTGCCGATCCGTCGCCAGGCCGGAACCTGAACCTGCGTTGCAACCACCGTATCGACTGCCATTTCCGCCTCCCCATTCCGTCTGCTTGTTTCAGGCAACATGCTCGGCCGCCTTGATTTTCTGTGGTTCGCCGTGCTGCCCGACCCCGGAGGCAAGGCGGATCACCGCCTCCTCCGTCATCTCGGCCTCGCCGAGTTCGCCGGCAATGCCGCCCTCGCGCACAACCAGCACCCGGTCGCACAGCCCCAGAAGTTCAGGCAGTTCCGACGAGATGACGACGATGCCGATGCCCGAGCACGCGAGATCGCGCAACAGGCGGTGAATTTCCGATTTGGCGCCGACGTCGATGCCGCGCGTCGGTTCGTCCATGAGAATGACCTTCGGCCGCACCGCGAGCTGCTTGGCGATGGCCACCTTCTGCTGGTTGCCGCCCGAGAGCGACGATACCGGCATGGCGATACCGCCCATGCGCACGCCGAGCCGCCGGGTGAAATCGCGGGCGAGGTCCGCTTCCGCCTTCGCGTTCATCAAGCCGAGCGGCCCGGTCAGCGTCTTCAGATCCAGCACCGAAATGTTCTGAGCGATCGACATGTCGACGAACACGCCGGAGCCCTTGCGATCCTCCGAGAGGTAGACGATGCCGGCGTCGACCGCGTTTCTGTAGTTGCCGATCGTCTGCTTCTTGCCGTGCAGCAGCACGTCGCCGCGAACCTTCCAGCGCAACCCGCAGATCGCCTCGGCGATCTCGGTGCGGCCGGAGCCGATCAGCCCGCCTATCCCCAGAATTTCTCCTTTGCGCAGGTCGAAGGCGACATCATGAATGCGTTCGCCGTCGCTGAGACCCCGAACCGACAGGATGACCTCGCCGGACTGTTCGCCTTGTGCCTGCTTCGGCGGATAGAGCTGCGTGATCTCGCGGCCGACCATGCGGCGAACGACATCATCGGGCGTCACATCGGCAATGTGCTCCGTCGAGACGTGGCGGCCGTCGCGAAAAACGGTGACCCGGTCGCACAGGCTGAAGATTTCGGCCATGCGATGGCTGATATAGATGATGGAAATGCCTGCGGCCTTCAGGTCGCGGATGATGCCGAAAAGCGCTTGCGCTTCGGCCTCCGTCAGCGCCGCCGTCGGCTCGTCGAGGATCAGCACCCGGCAATCGAGCGTCAGCGCCTTGGCGATCTCGACCAGCTGCTGGCTGGAAATGGTAAGGTCGGCGACCTTGCGGCGCACGTCGATCGGCGCCAGCCGGTTCATCACGGCTTGCGCATCGCGGGCAAGCGACGCGTAGTTCATCAGCGGCGAGCGCCGCCGGTTTGTCGCGGCCATGAACATGTTTTCCGCCACCGTCGCGTCCGGGCAGAGCGCGATCTCCTGGTGGACAAGACCGATACCGAGCGACTGAGCTGCGGCCGGCGATAAGATCTTCGTCGGCGTGCCGTCGACGAGGATTTCGCCCTCGTTCGGCTGCAGCACGCCGGCGATGATGTTCATGAGCGTGGATTTGCCGGCGCCGTTCTCGCCGCAAAGTGCATGGATCTCGCCCTTTTCGAGGTTGAAATCCACATTGGTCAGCGCCTTCACAGCCCCGAAGTGCTTGGTGACGTTGCGGACCTGAAGGACCGGCTGCGATATCATCGCCTTCTCCACTCTCAATCGTTTGACCGGCTATCCGGACATCCGGATAGCCATGTCAAAAGCCCCTTACTCGTCAATGCCCTTGGTGCCGCGGCGCTTCAGGTACTTGTCCCAGTAAAAGTCATCCGCATTGGCGGCGGTGACGATGGAGAGACCGTTGTCGACGAAGGGAATGCTCATCGGGTTGAAGCCGGAACGCTTGGCGTCGTTCATCGGGTCGATGAGGTCTGGGTGCTTGGCCAGCCACAGCAACATGAAACCCATATAGCCCTGCATGCCCTGGTTCGGGTTGATCGAGCCGAACACTTCGCCGGCCTTGATCATGTCGAGGATGTTGGCGTTGACGTCGGCGCACATGACGAGAACCTTGCCGCCGCTTTCCTTGCTGGCCTGTGCGGCACCGATCGCCGAGTTGGCTTCGGGCATGAAGACCGCGCCAAGGTTCGGGTTGGCCTGGATCAGGCTCATCAGGCCCTGATAGGCCTTGTTCGGATCCTGGTTCGAAGCGGCGCGGCCGACGAGTTTCATGTCGGGCCACTTTTCAGCCATGCGGCCGACGAAAGCGGCGATGCGCTTGTCGTGGTTGTCCTGGCCGGGGTTTTCCAGAACGGCATATTCGCCCTTGCCGCCCATCTTCTCGGCGATCGCATCGGCGGCATAAACGCCTTCGCGGGTATTGTCCGAGGTGATGAACGAAATGCGCTTGGAGAGCGGCGAGTCGGCGGCGAAGGTGACGACCGCGGTGCCCTGGTCGATCGCCCGGTTGATCGGCTCGATGAACGGATCCGAGTTCATCGGATGAACAAGGATACCGGCCGGGTTCTGCGCCAGCGCCTGATCGAAAGTGGCGATCTGCTTGTTGACGTCATATTCCGGGGTGCCGGTATATTCGGTCTCGCAGCCGAACTGCTGGCCGGCCTGCTTGAACATTTCATAGACCGGGAACCAGTATTCGACGCCCGAAACCATGACGTTCATGACGTATTTTTCGCCGGGTTCGCAGCGAAACGGGTTGGCCGTCTCCGCGCTGGCAGGGCCAGCCAGAAACGTCGTTGCAATGACCGCCAGTGCGGTCGAGCTCAAAAAAGTGCGCAAGCGTCCTCCTCGAGGCCAAAGCCCCTCCCAAAAACCAATCGTGCCGTCAGAAATGACCGCTGATGTGTGAGTTTGCCGGAACTCCTCCTCGACTTCCGACTGTGGTGATTAAAACGACGACCAAGGCTTCTGTCAATATAATTCATGGCATGAATAATAATTCATGCCAGTTCTGCAGTGGGTGGCGCAATCGGTTCAATTTCCTGTCACGGATGTTCGCTAGACACCGGCAAATGGCAACCCTTCAGCAAATCGCCTTTCAGGCCGGCTGCTCGTTGGCAACCGTGTCACGCGTCCTCAACGGCGAAGGCCCGGCAAGCGACGAGATGGTCCGCCGGGTCCGTCGCGCCGCAGCCGAGCTTGGCTACCGACCGGCGACATCGACCGCTCGAGGGACGAGCCGCAGCAGTCCCGTGGTCGGCGTGCTCGTCCCAAGCGTGACCAACCCGGTGTTTGCCGCATCGCTCGCTGGCATCCAGCACCGCATGCATGCGGCCGGCCACGGAGTATTGATCGCCCAATCAAACTACGATCCGTCGCTGGAGGCAAAGGCAGTAAGCGCCTTGCTCGAACAAAGGCCGACCGGCCTCATTCTTACACTGTGCAATGCACAGACGAGTGAGGTGCTATCAGCGGCCCTTCCGCCAACAGTGTTGCTCAACAATCTGCCGGTCCCGCGTTTTGCCGCTGCAGTCACAGTCGACAATCATCGTGCGGGCCGAGAGATCACACGGCATGTCCTGCAAAGTGGACACGCCCGAATCCTTTACGTCTCCGGCCATTTCGCCTCCTCTGATCGAGCGCGGCTGCGCTACGAGGGTTACAGCGCGGCAATGAAAGAGACAGGCCTCGCGCCGCTGGAAAGCGTGGAAATCCGGTTCGTTGACGGCTATGAGCACCTCGAACTCACCACCGCGATCGAACGGCATCGGCCAACAGCGATCATCGCCTCCAACGATCTGCTGGCGCTGGGCGTCATCAGCGCCCTCAGGCGCGAGGGCCTTTCGGTGCCGGGCGACGTTTCCGTGGCCGGCTTCGACGGCATCGCCATCGGCCGCCTGATGAGCCCATCGCTGACGACGATGACCATGCCGGACGGCGACATGGGGGTGGCCGCCGCAGCCATGTTGCTTGATATCGCCGCGAACGCCTCGCAGTCCCGCCATCTGCGCCTCGGCCATCGACTTTACGTCGGTGAGACGGTGCAGCAATTGCGCTAGGCGAAACTGAGATCACCACCCCGCAAAATCTCGCGGGATGGTCTCGGTTTCAACGACCAAGTGGGCCGATTGGCGCCGCTTAGCTGCGCGGAAGCAGCCCTTCCACTTCGGCCGCTGCATCCTCGAGCGCCTCCTGCGGCGTCGCAGTCTGCTCGACGACACGCGAGAGGTTCTCGACGATCGACTGCGTCACCTTCACTCCGTTGGTACCAGGAAAGGCATACCATGGCATCATCCGCGGCATCTGCTCGAGGCCTGCACGAAACAGCGAGTTCTCCTTGTAGAAGTTGGCGAGATATTCGGGCGACGCTGCGGCCAATTCATTGTTCGGCACGTAACCGGTGCCGGGCACCACCACCGATGCGCCATAGGGGCCAGCGGCGAACTTCGCAAACTTCCAGGCCGCCGCCTGCTTCTCGGCGTCGCGGGTGAGGATGACCACCGCGTTGCCGCCCGTCGGCAGCGTGCCGTTTTCCGGATCGATCAGCGGGATGTGCGCGGTGCGCAGGTCGAACTTGCTACCGACATTCTTGATGGTGTTGCGAAGGGCGCCCGTGGTCTGGAAGGCAAAACCGACCTTGCCGGCAACGAACGCCTGTTCGCCGGCCTGTTTGGTCAAAACCGGAAGGCCACCTTCCTTGACCATACGATCAAGCACCGCGATCGCCTTCTCGCCCTCCGTGCCGTTGAATGCAACCTTGCTTTCGTCTTCGTTGAGCATGTGACCGCCGGCGCCGAAAAGAAGTGCGGAGAACATCCAGTCGTCGCCCTGCCAACGGAAGTCGATGCCTTCGTTGCCGTCGCCGAGCGCCTTGATCTTGCCCCCGAGCGCGATCACTTCGTCCCATGTCTTGGGCGGGCTGTCCGGGTTGCCGCCAGCTTTGCGAACGAGGTCGGCGTTGTAGTACATGATCGGATTGGAGGTCGCGAAAGCGAGACCGACCTGTTTGCCGCCGACCTGGGCGAGCTTCAGGATGTTGTCCGAAAAGCCCTGCTCGGCCATGTTGCCGTCCTTGGCGAGGAACGGGCCCAGGTCGACTGGAATGTCGCGCTCATTGACCATGCGCAGGCGATTCAGCCCGATGAACGTCAGGTCAGGCATCTCAGCCGTGCCGGCCTGGCGCATGATCGTCTGAATGCCTTCTTCATAGGTCGCCGACGGATTGGCGAAGGTAATCTTGACGTCGGGGTTTTCCTCCATGAACTTCTTCGAAATCGTGTCCATCACGTCCTTGAAGAAGCCTGGCATCGGATAGTGCACAGTCAGCACCGTTTCGGCATGAGCCGCAACGGTGAAGGTCATTGAGATCGCGGCGGCCGCGAAAAGCTGCTTGAACTGCTGCATGACGTACTCCTGGTTGGACCGGTCAGCCTTTAAGCCCGGTCATGGTGATGCCCTCGACAAAACGCTTCTGTGCAAGCAGGAAGGCGGTGATGAGAGGAAGGGTGATGATCAGAGTGGCCGCCATCAGCGCGCCGTAGTCGTCGCCTGCTTCGGCCGCTCGGAAGTAGAGAAGTCCGAGCGGCGGCGTAGCGTAATCCTGGTTGGTCACGACGATCAGCGGCCAGAACAGATCGTTCCAATGGGCAACGACCGAAAAGATCGCAAAGGCGGTAATCGCCGGCCAGGCATTGGGCACGACCACCCGAGCGACGATGCCGCCTTCCGACATGCCGTCGAGGCGTGCCGCCTGGATGAGATCGTCCGGGATGGCGCGGAAGAACTGCAGGAACAGGAAGATCGCGAACACCGATATAGAGAACGGAGCGACGAGCGCCAGATAGCTGTTGAGCACCGACAGCCGGTCGAAGGCGACATAGAGCGGCAGTGCCGTCGCGTGGATCGGCACCAACAGACCGATCATGACGAGCACCATCATCGTGCGCGCCGCCCGGAACTTCAGCTTGGCCATGGCATAGGCGCACGGAATGGCGACGACCACCTGCACGACGAAAATGAGAGCGCAGACGATGACCCCGTTCATGAGCAGCGTCCACATCGAGACCCGCGAAAGGGCCTTCGAGAAATTCTCGATGTAGGACCATTGCTGCGGAATAAGCGATAGCGACGACGAGAAGATCTCGCTCTGCGCCTTGCCGGCGGTTGAGATCATGAAAATGTAGGGAGCGAAAAAAATGAGCGCCCCGAGCGAAAGGACGGCGAGCCGCATGATGCGCCCCAGGGAAAGCGAGGTCGTGATCATGCGTAGTGCACCTTCCGGTCGAGGACGCGGTATTGCAGGAACATCAAGGCGACGAGGATGGCCAGGAACACGACCGTCATCGCCGAGGCGTAACCGACCCGGAGATAGACGAAGCCCTCCTGGTAGATGGTGAAGAGCAGCACTTCCGACGCCTTGTTCGGGCCGCCTTCGGTCAGGGTCTTCACCGTCTCGAACACCTTGACAGAATTGATGATGCTGATCGTGGTGACGAAGAGCGTCGTCGGTCCGAGCATCGGCCAGGTAACGAGGCGAACGCGATCGAACCATGACTTGGCACCATCGACCTCCGCTGCCGCATAAAGCTCGCGGGGGATCGCCGTAAGGCCGGCCAGAAACAAGACCATGTTGAAGCCGACCGATTGCCAGACGCCGATGATGGCAAGGCCATAGAGAACCGTTCCAGAGGCGCCGAGCCAGTTCGGGCCGGCGATACCGAAATAGGCGAGAAAGGCGTTCACCGGGCCGATCGTCGGATGAAACAGGAACTGCCAGACGGTGGCCATGGCGACGAGCAAGGAGGCCACTGGCAGGAAATAGACGGTGCGGAAGAATGCCCTGCCGCGGGTCTCGGCTTCGATCAGCATGGCGATCGCCAGCGCCAGCACGATCGATACCGGAGCGACAATGACCGTGTAGACGGCGGTATTCCAGAGCGACCGGCGGAAGGTACGATCACCGGCAAGCTCGGCATAGTTCTCAAAGCCGACAAACCGGAAGCCGGCATAGCCGAGCTCGAAATCGGTGAAGCCGAGGACGATAACTGCCAGCGTCGGCAGCAGGATGAACAGGAACAGGAGCACGATTGCCGGCAGTGCCAGCAGCCAGGCGATGCGCGCCTCGCGTGCGGCCGGCTCGACGGCAGTATGATCCACGGTCGCGACGCTAGACATTGGCCGTCTCCAGACTGGCGGCAACTTCGATCGGTCGTGCCGCCATGCGCTCGCCGCCTTGGCCGAAAAGCATCACGCGATCAGGCACGACATCGAGCCCCACCGGTCTTCCAGCCGACAGTGCCGCCGCCTCGGAAGGTGTCGATTTACTGGTAATCGTCTCGCCGATCGCGTCGAGACGGGCATGGACGATGACCTCCGAGCCCAAGAACTCCAGGCGTTCGACGCGAGCACGCAACATGCCGCCTTCGTCGGTGCGGAGCCGGGCGAATTCCGGCCGGAACGCGACCATGACCGGCGTCTCTCCGGCGCGGCGTTCGCCGGCCAGGACCAGTCCGCCGAAACGGACGACACCAGAGGCATCCATGCGGGTCTCAAGCACGTTGATCTTCGGCTGGCCGAGAAAGCGCGCAACCTCGATATGAGCCGGGTTGTCGTAGATCTCCCTGGGGTCGGCCAGTTGTAAGAGGTGGCCACCGATCATCACCGCTACACGGTCGGCCATCGACAAGGCTTCCGACTGATCATGCGTGACGTAGAGCGTCGGCACGCCGGCGCGGCGATGCAGATCGACGATTTCGCCGCGCGCGTGAACGCGCAGGTTCGCGTCAAGATTGGAGAGCGGTTCGTCCATCAGGAACACACTCGGCCGCCGGACCATGGCCCGCGCCAGCGCCACGCGTTGCCGCTGACCACCCGACATCTGCCCGGGCTTGCGGGTCAGCAGGTGATCTATTTTCAGCGACGACGCCATCTCGTTGACCTGACGCGCTATGTCGGCGCGGATCTGCCGCTGACCCGGCAACAGATTTCCAATGAAAGGCAGACGCTGCATCGCGGTCAGCCACCGCATGGCGAGCGGAACGGCAATGTTCTGACCCGCGGTCAAATGCGGGTAGAGCGCGTAGGATTGAAAGACCATGGCAATGTTGCGATCGGCGGCCCGCACCCGCGACACGTCGCGACCTGCAATGGCGATATTGCCATGATCGGCGTGATCCAATCCCGCCACAATCCGCAGAAGCGTGCTCTTGCCGCATCCGGATGGCCCGACAAGCGCAATAAACTCACCCGCTTCCGCCTCGAAGGCAATGTTCTTCAGGATGGTGTTTCCACCATAGGATTTGGCGATACCTCGAAGCGAAAGCACGCTCATCGAACCGCCTCCACGAGCGCCTTTGCGGCGCGCGGATAGACCTCTTCGATCACGTGATCGAGGATATGCGTCGTCAGCCCAGGCACGGCGACGATCTCGCTCGAAACCTGGCGGCCCTCGAAACGATGCACAACCGCGCCCACCAGCCGTTCACCGGGCATCTCGCGCTCAAGGGTATCGACGATAAAGGATGTCGGCGGAGCCCATACGAGGGATGTCCCGTCATGCTCGCCGGTCCAGGCCCAGTGAAGGTGGCCGCTGGCGTGAAGCGCGACATTGCGGCCGGCCATCAGGTCGAAGAGCCGCTGGCGTTGACGCGGCCGCACGCTCCAGTAGCCGGTGTCGCCCTCGCCCGGATCATCGACGAAAAGCGGTTTATGCGCGAAGATCGCGACCGGGCAATCCCCCGCGGTCTGCAATTGCTCTTCGAGCCAGCCGAACTGCCGTTCGTCCTCCTCGTCATCGAAGCCAAAGAGCTGACTGTTCAGGCCGATGAAACGCCAATCACCACGGTCGGAGGACCAATAGTCCGGGCCCGCGTGGGCTCTCCAGCGGGCAAGACGGACGGGATCGACCGGCTGGCCTGAGCCCGGCAGATGCCCGACGTCATGGTTGCCCGGCACCATCAGCACTGGTGCGGAAAGCTGCGCCATCAGTTCCACAGCAAAAGTGATGTCTTCGAGGTGATCGGCTCCGTCGATCGTCAGGTCGCCGGTATGGATCACCAGATCTGGCGCCGTCGCCTCGATCCATCGGAAGACAGGCTCCCAGTTGTCGGTGAAATGCGATTTCGACGGGCTGAGATGCGTATCGCTGATCTGGATGATCTTCACGGAATTCGGGCCTCCGACCATGGTCATTGCGCATGTCGTCCGGAAGCCGTGTCGCTCCCGTTCGGTGCTTAGGTCGCACTGTTTAGGGAGCTGTCTTGTCAGTTTGGTAACAGACGTTCTCAGCTGTTTTTCAGTTTCTCCATGAAAGCGTCACGTTCCGACGTCCATGCGCGACCGTGATGGCGGGTGGAGGAAAAACGGACTGGCTTCTCGCCAAAAGGCGCGTGGTGCCTGTGCTCAAAAATTCACATGATCGTATACAATAATTGGCGAATATTGACGACAAAAGCTCATTTCGTGAGCAGAAGGTTGTTGCGCCGGATACTGCGGATTCGGCGGTGACACTAGATTCCTAAACGAAAATATAGAGTTATCGTCGCCGCACGAGATTGGCACGTTTGATGCTTCTTCCCTGTCATCAGGAGAAGCCATCATGCCGAAAGCCGCCGAAATCGATATCGTATCTGTTTCCAAGATCTACGGCGCGACAACCGCCGTGCACGCCATCAGCCTCAAGATCCCCGCAGGCAGCTACTGCTGTTTTCTCGGGCCGTCGGGCTGCGGGAAGACATCCACGTTGCGCATGATTGCCGGCCACGAGAGCATTTCGTCCGGCGACCTTCGTCTCGGCCATGTCGTCGTGACCGATTTCCCGCCGGCCCGCCGCAATACGGCGATGATGTTCCAGTCCTACGCCCTGTTTCCTCATCTCGACCTCGTCGACAATGTCGCCTTCAGCTTGAAGATGAAGGGCGTCGACAAGGAAACACGCCGGGCCAAGGCGCTGGCCATGTTGAGGCTGATGCAGATGGAGGCCTATGCCGGCCGTCGGCCGGCGCAGCTTTCGGGCGGACAGCAGCAGCGGGTGGCACTCGCACGCGCCTTGATCACCGAACCGGAAGCTCTGCTGCTCGATGAGCCATTGTCGGCGCTCGATCCATTCCTCAAGATCCGCATGCGGGCAGAGCTGAAGAAGCTGCAGAAAACGCTGGGCATCACCTTCGTCCATGTCACGCACAGCCAGGAAGAGGCCATGGCTTTGGCCGACCTGATCGTGGTGATGAACGATGGCCGCATCGAGCAGGCGGCAGCGCCACGTATCGTCTTCGAGCAGCCGGCAACCGCCTTCGTCGCCCGGTTCATGGGCGACCACAATGTGCTTTCGGGCCGAGTGAGCGCCATCCGTGACGGGATCGTCGAGATGGAGGCGGCCGGTGGCCCGAGGTTTGCCGTTCGCGACATCGCACAGGAAATCGGTGCGCCAATCGACATCGGCATCCGCACCGACCGCGTTCGCCTCGAGCCTGCCTCGGAAAAGACCCTCGGTTTTCAGGCGGTGGTCTCCAACATCGAATATCGCGGCGCTTCGGTGAAGTTGACCGTCAGTGGCGCCGGCAGCGACGACTTCACAGTGATCGTCAGCGATGCCGA
Organism: Ensifer sp. Root1252; assembly: GCF_001425885.1. Taxonomy (NCBI): domain Bacteria; kingdom Pseudomonadati; phylum Pseudomonadota; class Alphaproteobacteria; order Hyphomicrobiales; family Rhizobiaceae; genus Ensifer; species Ensifer sp. Root1252. The sequence goes on from NZ_LMDT01000002.1 coordinate 62,435, forward strand.
CTATTTCAACAAAACCGTGTCGGTCGGCGACGCGGTGTCCCTGAGCTGGGCCCTGGAGGATGTCGTCCCCCTCGGTCGCCTTTCAGCATGAGTGACCAACCATCAAAAAAAGGGGAACTGCGCATGACGAATGAAACTACACCGAAGACCTCGAAGGAGGGCCTGTCCCGACGCACGCTGCTCAAGACCGGTGCGGCGGCAATCGGCGCGATTGCCGGGTCCGGGGCGATCACCGGCTTTCCGACGATCTGGGCGCAAAACCCGATCACGCTGCGCCAGTTCGGCACCGGCGTTTCCAACATCAATGCCATTGCCGAGAAGTGCAAACAGGATCTCGGCATCACACTGGAAATGACTGCGACGGATTCGGACGCCGCGGCCCAGCGGGCAGTGACGCAGCCCGATTCCTACGACATCGCCGACATCGAATACTGGATCGCCAAGAAGGTCTTCCCGGCCGGAGTGATGCAGCCGATGGATGTCTCGAAAATCAAGTACTACGACAAGATCGTCCCGCTGTTCATCGACGGCAAGCTGAAGCCCGAAAGCATTATCGCCCAAGGCACCGCCCCGCACACCGTCGGCTTTGTCGAGGCGCAGGCTTCCAGGACCTTCGCGAAGTCGCCGACCCAGTGGATGACGCTCATTCCGACGATCTACAATGCCGATACCCTCGGCATCCGCCCGGATCTCGTCGGCCGCGACATCACGAGCTGGGCCGACATCATGGATCCGGCCTTCAAGGGCAAGGCCGCGATCCTCAACATCCCGTCAATCGGCATCATGGATGCCGCCATGATCATGGAAGCCTTGGGCAACGTCAAATATGCCGACAAGGGCAACATGACGACGGATGAGATCGACCAGACGATCGACTTCCTCATTAAGGCCAAGCAGGACGGTCAGTTCCGCGCTTTCTGGAAATCCTTCGACGAGAGCGTCAACCTGATGGCCTCCGGTGAAGTGGTGATCCAGTCCATGTGGTCACCGGCCGTCGCCGCCGTCCGCTCGAAGGGGATCGCGTGCAAATACCAGCCGCTCAAGGAAGGCTATCGCGCCTGGGGTGGCGGCCTCGGCCTTGCCGCTCATCTCCAGGGCGCCCAGCTCGACGCGGCCTATGAATACATCAACTGGTACCTGTCGGGCTGGGTCGGCGCCTATCTCAACCGTCAGGGCTACTATTCGGCCGCCATGGACACGGCCAAGGGCTTCATGTCCGAGGACGAGTGGGGTTACTGGGTCGAGGGCAAGCCGGCAAAGGGCGATATCCTCTCGCCGGAGGGCAAGGTCATGGAGAAGGCCGGTGCCGTGCGCGATGGCGGCTCCTTCGAAGACCGCATGGGCAAGGTCGCCTGCTGGAACTCGGTCATGGATGAGGATCGCTACATGATCAAGCGCTGGAACGAGTTCATCGCGGCTTGAGGCAGACGAAACGCCCTCGCTGCGGCGCGCCCTCGAATGGGGCCGCCCGCAGCGAGCGGAACCTGACGAGCAACGCGAGAGGATGAACAATGGCGGTAGTGGCAATTTCGCAGCCATCGGGGGCCTTGGCCGGTAGACCCAGCAGTGTCCGTGCTTGGCTGCAAAGGCTGGGCGCCTATCTGCAGGCGCTGCCTCTCATCCTCATTCTCGGGTTCTTCTTCGTGCTGCCGATCCTGACGGTTCTTGTCGTCAGCTTCTGGGACTACGACTTTGCCGGGCTTTATCCGGACTTCCTGACCATGAACTATGTCGACACGCTCGGTTCGTGGGTGACGTGGAAGACCTATCTCAACACGTTGAAATTCACCGCCCTCGTCTGGTGCCTCACACTCTTGATCGGCTTCTGGGCCGCCTATTTCCTCGCATTCCACGTGCGCACGACGACCATGCAGATGGTGCTCTTCCTCATCTGCACCGTGCCGTTTCTAACCTCGAACATCATCCGCATGATCTCCTGGATCCCGGTGCTTGGACGCAATGGCCTCGTCAATTCGACGCTGATCGACCTCGGCATCATTCCGCAACCGATCGAGTGGCTGCTCTATTCCGATTTTGCTGTCGTGCTTGCCATGGTTCACCTCAATACGCTCTTCATGGTGACGCCGATCTTCAACACGCTGATGCGCATTGACCGTTCGCTGATCGAAGCGGCGCGCGACTGCGGCGCCAGCGGCCGGCAAGTGCTCTGGAACGTCATCCTGCCACTCGCCAAGCCCGGCATCGCCATCGGCTCGATCTTCGTCGTCACCCTCGTCATGGCCGACTTCTCGACGGTTCAAGTTATGTCGGGCGGACAGAGCGCTTCGGTCGCGCTGATGATGAAGAACCAGATGTCACTGCTGCAATATCCGGCTGCGGCCGCCAATGCGGTAGTGCTGCTGATCGTCGTGCTCCTGATGGTCGCCGCGATCCTTCGGGTCGTTGATATCCGAAAGGAACTCTGAGATGAACCATGAGCGGCGCACCCTTGAATTCTACCTGCTCGCGGGCTTCTTCGCCCTGTTCGTGCTGTTTCTCTACGGGCCGTTGTCGGCGGTGCTGATCCTGTCCTTTCAGGGGCCGAATGGCGGTCTCACATTTCCGTTGAACGGACTATCGCTGCACTGGTTCTACAATCTCTTCGAGAAACAGGCGGTCGGCGACTTCGGCGCGTCCTTCCGCCGCTCATTCACGCTGGGACTGATGGTGATGGTGGTCAACGTCGTCGTGGCGCTCCTCGCCGGCCTTGCCTTTCGCCACCGCTTCAAGGGGGCGACGGCCCTCTTCTACCTGACCGTTGCCAGCCTGGTCGTGCCCTCGATCATCATCTCGCTCGGGATCGGTGTCGTCTTCCAGCAGTTTGGCCTGAAGCCCGCCTGGTATTCCTCCGGCTTCGGCGCACATCTTACCTGGACCCTACCCTTTGGCGTCTTGATCATGTTTGCCGTCTTCAACCGCTTTTCGCCGGCCTATGAAGAGGCGGCCCGCGATCTCGGCGCCACCCCGTGGCAGACGTTTCGGCATGTGGTGCTGCCGATGATAGCGCCGAGCCTGATCGGGGTCGGCCTCTTCGGCTTCACCCTTTCCTACGACGAGTTCGCCCGTACACTGATGACCTCGGGCAGCTACAACACCCTGCCATTGGAAATCTACGGAATGACCACCAATGTGACGACGCCGGTGCTTTACGCGCTGGGCACGGTCACGACGCTCTTCTCCTTCACCACCATCCTCGTCGCGCTTGCCGTCATTCTGACGCTTCGTCGGCGGCAGGTAAAAATGAGCTAGGTTCGATGCGCATTCTGATCGTCAATCCGAACACCACCCTATCCATGACCGAGAAGGCGGCGGCCGCAGCCCGCGCCGTCGCGGGCCCGAACACGGAGATCATCGCGAGGACGTCCAAGTCCGGACCGGCTTCGATCGAAGGCCACTATGATGGCGCGATCGCGCTTCCGGGCGTGCTCACCGAAATCCGGGACGGCGAAGCGGCAGGCGCCAACGCCGCCGTCATCGCATGCTTCGACGATACTGGTCTGGAAGCAGCCCGCGCGCTTGCCCGCATCCCCGTGGTCGGGCTTTGCGAATCCGCTGTGGCGACGGCCGCCATGCTTGCTCAGCGTTTCACCGTCGTAACCACACTCGAGCGGTCGCGTGTGCTTATCGAGAACCTGGTCATACGCTATGGGATGAGTGCCCGGACGAAGGTTCGCGCTGCGGACATCCCGGTGCTGCAGCTTGAGGACAAGGCTTCGCCCGCGTTGGCGAAGCTGCGATGCGAAATCGAGCTGGCGCTCGTTGAGGACGGCGCCGAGGCGATCGTGCTTGGCTGCGCCGGGATGGCCGATCTTGCGCGCGCACTTCAAGCCGAATACGGCGTTCCGGTCATTGATGGCGTATCGGCAGCCGTCAAGCAGGCCGAGGCGTTGGTGTCGCAAGGACTGACGACCAGCAAGCGCGGCTCCTATGCTCCGCCGCTCAGCAAATCCTATTCAGGTCTTATGAGCGCGCTCGCACCGATCTCGGCTTGAGACCGTACCGAGGGAAGCTCTCCGGCCACGGCGGCCAGCTGCGCGTTCGATGTGGCGGCTTCGGCAATGATCCACTCGCGAAACACCTGGATCTTGTTCTGCCGCCGGTGGCTTTGCGGATAGACCAGCCAATAGGCACGGCCATCCCTGACCACATGGTTGAACGGCCGGACGAGTTTTCCGCTGCGAAGCTCCTCAATCACAAAGGTGGAGACGACCATGGCAATGCCATGATCGAGCAATGTGGTGGCCACATCCATTGCCTGGACGTCGAAGATCAGCTCAGTGCCATTGCTGGCCGGCGGTTCCACGCCCGCTTCGGTCATCCAGCGCCGCCACCAGCTGGCGTTGCCGAAGCGCCTCACCGTGAGAACGTCGGCCGGATCCTTCAGCTGATGTTTTTCCAGGAACGTCGGCGTACAGACGGGCATGTATTCGATCGGGAAAAGAGGAAACACTTCATTGCCCGACCAGTCGCCGTTGCCGCTGCGCACCACGAGATCAATCGCATCGCGCTTGAAGTCGATCAGCTCCGTGGACATGTGCACGCGAATGCTGATGTTTGGATGGGCTGTCTGAAACGAGGCGAGCCTGGAACCAAGCCAACTTGAGACGACGGTTGGCAGTACCGAGATGTGCAGGTGATGCTCGGTCTTGTCGGCAATCTCGGAGAACGCCGTACCCAGTAGATCGAGCGCCTCGGTCACCTTCGGCGCAAGCTGCCGTCCGGCAGCCGTCAAGCGCACTTCCCGCGGCAGACGGACAAACAGCGGCGTGCCGGTGCGGTCCTCCAGCAGTCGGATTTGATAGCTGACAGCGGCTTGCGTCATGCCGAGCTCCTGCGCCGCGCGGGTGAAACTCAAGTGCCTGGCTGCGGCCTCGAACGCGCGCACCGCACTCATGGGGGGAATCTTGCTCATGAAGTGAGATAAGCATTCTTTATGGCAGCATGCGAGAAATCGCTTTGCGCGAAACCACCAAAATCCTCAATTTTCTCGCGAACACATCACCACAGAACTGAAGGGGTTAGCAATGCTTAGCGCACTGCGATCGATCATCCTCCACGTCTGGACTTCGGCCAAGAGAGCTGCCGACGCCACGACGACCATCGATACATTCAGCGAGTTCCAACTGAGGGACATCGGCCTGACGCGAGACAATGACAGCATCCGGGCGCGCGCGGGCGATGTTGCTGATCCGTGGCAGCACGTAGCGGGCTCTGATCCGGGCGGTGCCCTTTCGCCGCAGACGCCAAATGATGAAGTCGCGTCGCCGCCCTCGCGACAAGCTTTCGACCTCGGCCGAATGGAGAAAATAAAGACATAAACATTTCTTTATACGATTGACGCCGTCGACTTTGCGGGGCATTGTCGAACAATCGTGGTTCTGCGGCTCGTCTGACGACAGGCCGGAGCTAAGAGGGAATTCGGTGCGGCGCTGCAAGGCGCTCATGCCGGAGCTGCCCCCGCAACTGTAAGCGGCGAGCGGTCGTCCAATGATGTCACTGAGGGAGACGCCTCGGGAAGACGGGACGGTTCGTGTTGACCCGCAAGCCAGGAGACCTGCCGCGATAGATAACGTCCACGGGCGGGGTGTCCGATGTGTCGCCTTGACGAGCGAGCCAGTCTCGGTCGTGGATGCGTCGCATTCAAAGCCTTGCCCACAACCTTCGGGGTAAGGAAATGACAATCAAGACAGCCAATCTCGGCTTTCCACGTATCGGCAGCCACCGTGAACTGAAGTTCGCGCTGGAGCGTTATTGGGCCGGCAAGATCGAGAGACAGGACCTGCTCGACGTCGCCGCCAGGCTGCGGGCCGAAAACTGGGCCGCGCAAAAGGCGCGTGGGATCCAGATCATTCCATCGAACGACTTCTCGCTTTACGACCAGGTTCTCGACACATCAGTGCTGGTTGGTGCGGTGCCACCGGCCTATGGCTGGAAGGGCGGCCCGGTCGACCTCGACGCCTATTTCGCCATGGCGCGCGGTTCGACGACTGCCGCCTGCGCGTCCGGTTGCACGCATGGCGGGCCCGACGGGGGCAACCAGGCGCCGGAGATGACCAAGTGGTTCGACACGAACTACCACTACACGGTTCCGGAATTCGCGGAGGATCAGCGCTTCGAGCTGACGAGCAATGCGCCGCTTGACGCCTTCCTCGAAGCCAAGGCGCTCGGGCATGTCACCCGCCCTGTCGTCCTCGGCCCCGTCACCTTCCTGAAACTGGGCAAGGCGCTTGCCGGCGGATTCGACACCATCAATCTGATCGAGCGGCTGCTGCCTGTTTATACGAAGCTTCTCACCGAGCTTGGGGAAGCCGGCGTCGAATGGGTGCAGATCGACGAGCCATGCCTGGTGCTCGATCTCACTGAGCGGGAACGCCAGGCGCTGGCGCTGACCTACCAGACGTTCGCCTCGGAACTTCCGCAGTTGAAAATCATGCTCGCGACCTATTTCGGCGCGGTCAGTGACAACATGCCGACAGCCCTTTCGCTGCCGGTTGCCGGGCTGCATGTCGACCTCGTGCGGGCGCCGCAACAGCTCGACTTGCTACTTCAGACGGTACCGGCACAGCTTGTGCTGTCGCTCGGCGTCGTCGATGGCCGCAATGTGTGGCGTACCGATCTTGCCGGCCTCTTCCGCCGGCTGCAGCCGTTGATCGAGGCGCATGGCCGCGATCGTATCGAGCTTGCACCATCGTGCTCGCTGCTGCATGTGCCAATCGACCTCGATCTCGAACGAGCGCTCGATCCGGAGCTCGTCTCCTGGCTTGCCTTCGCCCTGCAGAAGCTGGACGAACTCAGCCTGCTTGCCCGCGCATTCGAGCCGGGCCTGGCCAATCCCGAGCAGGTCTTTGCAAAATCGATTGCTGCGGTCGAGGCACGGCTGACCTCGCTCAAGGTCCACGATCCACTCGTTGCCGGACGCTTGAAGAACCTGACGGCAGCAGACAGCCGCCGTCAATCGAGTTTTGCAACGCGCCGGCGGCGGCAGGAAGACAGGCTGGCACTGCCGCTCTTCCCGACGACGACGATCGGCTCCTTCCCGCAGACGTCAGAGGTGCGCCAGGCACGATCGCTGCATGCCAAGGGCGAGCTCAGCTATGTCGACTACCTCGCCTACCTGCGCCAGGAGACGGAGAAGGCCGTGCGCTGGCAGGAGGAAATCGGCATCGAGGTGCTGGTGCACGGCGAATTCGAGCGCAACGACATGGTGCAGTATTTCGGCGAGCAGCTCTCCGGCTATGGGTTCACTCAGAGCGGTTGGGTGCAGAGCTACGGCTCGCGCTACGTACGCCCGCCGATCATCTTCGGCGATGTCTCGCGCCCGAACCCGATGACGGTCGATTGGGCAACCTATGCGCAGTCGCTGACGGACAAGCCGATGAAGGGCATGCTCACCGGCCCGGTGACGATGCTGCAATGGTCGTTCGTGCGCGACGACCTGCCCCGGTCGATCGTATGCCGGCAGATCGCACTGGCGCTGCGCGACGAAGTCACCGACCTGGAAACGGCCGGTATCGCCGTGATCCAGATCGACGAACCGGCGCTGCGCGAGGGACTGCCACTGAGACAGGCCGATCGAAAGGCCTATCTCGACTGGGCGGTCGAGTGCTTCCGCATCAGCGCCTCCGGCGTCGGTGACGAAACCCAGATCCACACCCACATGTGCTACTCGGAGTTCAACGACATCATGGCGGCGATTGCGGCAATGGATGCCGATGTCATCTCCATCGAAACCTCGCGCTCGAAGATGGAGCTGCTCGGCGCCTTTATCGATCAGGCCTATCCGAACGAGATCGGCCCCGGCGTCTACGACATCCACTCGCCGCGGGTACCCACTGTCAACGAGATGGTGCATCTGATCGAACAGGCGACCGACGGTCTGACGCCGGCGCAGATCTGGGTCAATCCGGATTGTGGGCTGAAAACAAGGCGGTGGGAGGAAGTTCGCCCGGCGCTCGTCAACATGGTCGCGGCGGCGCAAACGCTGCGCCAATCCTTCACTGCCGGCCGGCAAGAGGCCGCAAACGCATGACGGACGATAGCAATATCGAGAAGGCGCCGGGGGAAACCCCGGCGCCCGCCACCTTGATCGACATCGTCTTTCCCGGCGACACCAATCACCACGGCACGCTCTTCGGCCGTGCGGGCCTCGCACTCATGGACCGGACCGCCTTCATCGTCGCCACGCGCCACGGCCGCGTTCCCTTCGTCACCGCCTCCTGCGATCGCGTCGACTTCCGCGGCCCCGCCCACATCGGCCATATCGTCAGCTGCAGCGGCCGCCCGATCCGGGTCGGGCGGCGTTCGATGGTCGTCGAAGTCGATATGATCGCGGAAGATCTGACGGCCGGCACCCGCGATCTGTGCGCCCGCGGCCAGTTCACCATGGTCGCGATGCCGGAGGGCAAGGGCGCCGGCTGGTCGTTGCCTTCTCTCGACACCGATGCGATCGGAGCGCCAAAAGACGATGCCGTGCGCATGGTCGATATCGTCTTTCCGGATCAGGCCAACAGCTTCGGCGCCATGTTTGGCGGCGACGCGCTGGCGCAGATGACCAAGGCCGCCTTCGGCGCGGCGACACGGGCGAGCCGCAAGACGACAGTGCTCGCCTCCTGCCAGCGCATCGATTTCAAGCACCGGATCACCGTTGGCTCGATCATCGAGCTTGTCGCCAGGATTGTGCGCACCGGACGGAGCTCGACGACGGTCGATGTCGAATTGTGGTCAGAGGATTTGACGGGAGCGAAACAGACCCTGACTGCCCATGGCGCCTTCATCATGGTGGCAGTCGACGGGGACAATCGTCCTGTTCCCGCCTTCGCGGCTTGAGGATTTCAGCAGAGCTGTCAATGACGGCTCTCCATCCACAGGCTTCGCCGACACTTGTCGTTTACTCCCCGCTATCCACACCCGAAAAAATATTGTCCGCCTCCCAGGTGGCTTCGACATGGAACCTATTGACGCAATTTTCCCGACATATACTATATCTAGTGTTCGAGGTTCTCCCGATTCGCAAGGATTGGGAGCGAAGATGGGAATACGGTGCCGTCGTAGCGATTTCGCTTGGCTAAGCCGTGGCTGCCCCCGCAACTGTAAACGGCGAGCAACTGTCCAGCATTCGGCCACTGAAGCATGATGCTTCGGGAAGGTCCGGACAGAAGCACCGACCCGTGAGCCAGGAGACCTGCCTCGATCGATAAACGTCCACGGGCGGGGTGTCCGGAGAGGTCAGAGGTGTGCATGGGGCAGGATGAAACCTGCCTGATCGTCTCGACGTCTCCCCGGAAGCGCCGTCTTCAACTTCGGGGTGAAGTCATGTCCGCGTCATCGAATTCCTATCATTCGCCAATGAAGAGGCGCGGGAAGCCGCGAATCTGACGAACAACCGCGCCCGGGTCTTCTCGACCCGAGCAAGCGGTCATCCTGCCAGTCCTGCATTTCGCCGGATCGCTTGTGCGTATCCGCATGCCTTTTCATGCCCAGATCCAGCCGACCAAACGAGGAAGAAATGAACGTCACCGTCTACAGCAAGCCCGCCTGCGTCCAGTGCACCGCAACCTATCGCGCGCTCGACCGCCAGGGCGTCAATTACGAGGTGATCGACATTTCGGTCGACCAGGACGCGTTCGAGACGGTCAAGGGCCTTGGCTACATGCAGGTTCCCGTCGTCATCGCCGGTCCGGAGCACTGGGCAGGCTTCCGCCCCGACAAGATCAGCGCACTGTCCTGAAGCCGAGGTACGGCGCGATGGGGCTGATCGTCTATTTTTCCACCCGCTCGGAAAACACCCATCGCTTCGTCGGCAAGCTCGGCCTGCGCGCCAGACGCATTCCCGTCAGCGCGGCCGACGCGCCGCTCGACGTGCACGAACCCTATGTGCTCGTCGTCCCGACCTATTGCGGCGACGACGGCCGGGGCGCCGTGCCCAAACAGGTGATCCGCTTTCTCAACGATGCGGACAACCGCTCCCACATCCGCGGCGTGATTGCCGCGGGCAACAGCAATTTCGGCGCGACCTACGGGATCGCCGGCGACGTGATCTCGGCCAAGTGCCAGGTGCCCTATCTCTACCGGTTCGAACTGTTGGGAACCGATGAGGACGTCGCCAATGTCAAAAACGGGATGGAACGATTTTGGACGTCTCAACACTCGAACGCCCCTTGAAGGCGACGGAATCGGCGCTCGATTACCACGCGCTGAACGCCATGCTGAACCTCTATGACGAGGACGGCCGGATCCAGCTCGACAAGGACCGGTTGGCGGCAAAGCAGTACTTCCTGCAGCACGTCAACCAGAACACCGTGTTCTTCCATAACCTGCGCGAAAAACTCGATTACCTCGTCACCGAGGGCTACTACGAGCAGGAGGTTCTCGACCAGTATTCGTTCAACTTCGTGCGCGACCTGTTCGATCACGCCTATGACAAGAAGTTCCGTTTCCCGACCTTTCTCGGCGCCTTCAAATATTACACCAGCTACACGCTGAAGACCTTCGACGGGAAGCGCTACCTCGAGCGCTACGAGGACCGGGTCTGCATGGTGGCGCTGACGCTGGCGCGCGACGACGAGGCGCTGGCGCGCGACATGGTCGACGAGATCATCTCCGGTCGCTTCCAACCGGCGACCCCGACCTTCCTCAACGCCGGCAAAAAGCAGCGCGGCGAGCTCGTCTCCTGCTTTCTGCTGAGGGTCGAGGACAACATGGAATCGATCGCGCGCGGCATTAATTCGGCGCTACAATTGTCGAAGCGCGGCGGCGGCGTGGCGCTGTCGCTTACCAACATCCGCGAGGCCGGCGCCCCGATCAAGCAGATCGAAAACCAGTCGTCCGGCATCATTCCCGTGATGAAGCTGCTGGAGGATTCGTTCTCCTACGCCAACCAGCTTGGCGCCCGCCAGGGTGCCGGCGCCGTCTATCTCAACGCCCACCACCCCGACATCATGCGTTTCCTCGACACCAAGCGGGAGAACGCCGACGAGAAGATCCGTATCAAGACGCTGTCGCTGGGCGTCGTCGTTCCCGACATCACCTTCGAACTCGCCAAGAACAACGAGGACATGTACCTGTTCTCGCCCTATGACGTGGAGCGCGTCTACGGCGTTGCCTTCACCGACATCTCGGTCACGGAAAAATATCGGGAAATGGTCGCCGACAGCCGGATCCGCAAGAAGAAGATCAAGGCGCGCGAGTTCTTCCAGGTGCTGGCCGAAATCCAGTTCGAGTCGGGCTATCCCTACATCATGTTCGAAGACACGGTGAACCGCGCCAACCCGATCGCCGGCCGCATCACCATGAGCAACCTCTGCTCAGAAATCCTCCAGGTCAGCGAAGCCAGCGAGTACAATGACGACCTGTCCTACAAGCACCTGGGCAAGGACATCTCCTGCAATCTCGGCTCGCTGAATATCGCCGCCGCGATGGATTCGTCCGATTTCGGCAAGACGATCGAGACATCGATCCGGGCGCTGACCGCGGTCTCCGACATGAGCCATATCGCCTCGGTTCCCTCCGTCGAGAAGGGCAATGACGACAGCCATGCGATCGGCCTCGGCCAGATGAACCTGCACGGCTATCTCGCCCGCGAACGGGTCTATTACGGTTCGGACGAAGGCGTCGATTTCACCAACATCTACTTCTACACGGTGACCTACCACGCCATCCGCGCCTCCAACCGCATCGCCGTCGAACGCGGGTCGAGCTTCAAGGGCTTCGAGAACTCGAAATACGCCTCGGGCGACTATTTCGACAAGTACACCGAACAGGAATGGAAGCCGGCGACCGAGCGGGTGCGCGAACTGTTCGAAACCGCAGGCATCGATATCCCGACGCAGGAAGACTGGCTGGAACTCAAGCAGGCGGTGATGACATCCGGCCTCTACAACCAGAACCTGCAGGCGGTGCCGCCGACCGGCTCAATCTCCTATATCAACCATTCGACCTCCTCGATCCACCCGATCGTCTCGAAGATCGAGATCCGCAAGGAAGGCAAGATCGGCCGCGTCTATTATCCCGCGGCCTTCATGACCAACGACAATCTCGACTACTACCAGGATGCCTATGAGATCGGTCCGGAGAAGATCATCGACACCTATGCGGCTGCGACCCAGCATGTCGACCAGGGGCTTTCGCTGACCTTGTTCTTCAAGGACACGGCAACGACCCGCGACATCAACCGCGCGCAGATCCATGCCTGGAAGAAGGGCATCAAGACGATCTACTACATCCGCCTTCGTCAGATGGCGCTGTCCGGCACGGAAGTGCAGGGCTGCGTTTCCTGCGCGCTTTGATACTCCGGGGAACAAGATGAACATCCAACTGAAGACCAAGGCGCCCAAGGGCTCGCAAGCCGTGCGCGCCATCAACTGGAACCGTATCGAGGACGACAAGGACCTTGAGGTCTGGAACCGGCTCACCGGCAATTTCTGGCTGCCGGAAAAGGTGCCGCTTTCCAACGACATTCCCTCCTGGGCGGCGTTGCGGCCGGAAGAGCAGCAGCTGACGATCCGTGTGTTCACGGGCCTGACCCTGCTCGACACGATCCAGACGAGCATCGGCGCACCGACACTGATGGCGGATTCGATCACGCCCCATGAGGAAGCGGTTTATTCCAACATCTCCTTCATGGAAGCGGTGCATGCCCGTTCCTATTCCTCGATCTTTTCGACGCTTTGCTCGACACCTGATGTCGATGACGCCTATCGCTGGTCGGAGGAGAACGAACATCTCCAGAAGAAGTCGGCGCTCATTCTCGAGCAGTATCGCACCACGGATCCGCTGAAGCGCAAGATCGCCAGCGTCTTCCTCGAGAGCTTCCTGTTCTACTCCGGCTTCTATCTGCCGATGTATTGGTCGAGCCGCGCCAAGCTGACCAACACTGCCGACATGATCCGCCTCATCATCCGCGACGAAGCGGTGCACGGCTACTACATCGGCTACAAGTTCCAGAAGGGCCTGGAGCGGCTGAGTAACGAGCGTCGGCAGGAGATGAAGGATTTTGCCTTCGACCTGCTGCTCGAACTCTACGACAACGAGGCGAAATATACCGAATCGCTTTACGACAGCGTCGGCCTGACCGAGGACGTGAAGAAGTTCCTGCACTACAACGCCAACAAGGCGCTGATGAACCTCGGATATGAGGCGCTGTTCCCGGCCGATGCCTGCAAGGTCAATCCGGCGATTCTGTCGGCCCTGTCTCCGAATGCCGACGAGAACCACGACTTCTTCTCCGGTTCAGGCTCATCCTATGTCATCGGCAAGGCGGTCGCGACAGAAGACGAAGACTGGGATTTTTGAGGGGCATGCTGCGTTCGACTGCAGGCCAATAGCAAAACGGCCGGTGAAGACGAGAAGGTCTTCACCGGCCGTACTGTTTCCACCCTCCGAAGCGAGGTTATGTTACTCCGCCGGCACAACGCGGCTGCGGCCGATGGTTGCCTGCGTCAGCAGGAACGCGCTGACCGCGCAGATGGCGATGCCCGCGGCCATCGGCAGTGCTGTCCCATCGAAGAAGACGGCAGCAACGATCATGGCGACAGCCGCCGTGACGAAATGCAATGTCCCCATCAGCGCCGATGCAGTACCGGCAATCTCGCCGTGATCCTCAAGCGCCAGCACCGCGGAGGTCGGGATGACCAGACCGAGCGCGCCGTAGCCGACGAACAGGAATGCCGCCATGACCGGCAACTGGTTGAAGCCGAGGCTCATGAGAATGAACATGCTGGCCATGGTCAAGGCAAAGCCGGCGACGGCAAGCTGCATGACACGCACGAGACCGAAACGAACGCCAAGCCAACCGGTCGCCTGCGAGACCGCGAAGAACGATACCGCGTTGATCGAGAAGGCGAAGCTGTATTGCGTCGGCGTCAGGCCATAATGATCGATCAGCACGAAGGGCGAATTTGCGAGGTAGACGAGGAAGCTCGAAATGCCGAGGCCACCGATGAAGGTGAGCGTCAGGAAGTTCCGGTCGCTCAGAAGCAGCCGGTAGGCGGCAATCGCGCTGCCGAAATTGCTGTCTGCCCTGTCCTTCTTCGGACGGGTCTCAGCCAATTGGGTCGACAGCAGGATCAGGCCGATGAAGGCTGCGATCATGACGGCACAGAAAACGCCGCGCCAGCCGTAGAACTCGATGACGGCGCTGCCAGTCAGAGGCGCCAGGATCGGCGAGATGCTGAACACCAGCATCAGCAGCGACATCAGGCGTGCCGCCTGAACGCCGGTGTGCATGTCACGAACGATGGCGCGCGGAATGACCATGCCGGCGGCACCGCCAATACCTTGCAGGAAGCGGAAGGCGATGAGCGTTTCGATATCGGTCGCGAGCGCGCAGCCGATGCTGGCCAGCGCGAACAGGCCGATGCCGAGATAGAGCGGCGCCTTGCGGCCCCACATATCCGAGAGTGGGCCATAGACGAGCTGGAAAATTGCAAAGGAAATGAAGAAGGCGAGCAGGCTAAGCTGCACGACACCGGTCTCTGCGGCGAGATCCTTGCCGATCGACGGCAGCGCGGGGAGATACATGTCGATTGCGAAAGGCCCGATCGCTGAAATCAGACCGAGGACTATGGCAGTGCGTAGAAAGGACGCCGTCATGGTGATGATCTTTCAGAGGTCGCGAAACGAACGAGGACGCGCGCCTGCATTCGTTGCCGCCGGGATTGAAACTGGAATGAGCCGGTCGTGCCAGGATCGAACGTCCGGGAGACGCATCCATGTGGTCCATAATTTTGGACACACATGTCAAATTAGACACTATTGTCCAAACCGTCAACATGTCCTATCGTCGGATCATGAAAAAACGACAAGCCGCCTTGCCGACCGCCGGTGGCCCCACCCAGAAGGGTCAATGCGCCAAACGCATCTCGATCCTCGACGCCGCCGCAGAGGTCTTCTGCCGCGAAGGCTTTTCCGGCGCCAGCATAGACGAAATCGCCGCGGAAGCCTGTGTTTCCAGGCAGACCATCTACAATCACTACCGCGAAAAAGAGACGCTGTTCATGGCGGTGGTGCAGGATATCCTCGACCGAACCAACGCCGCGCTGTTCTCGATCCTCGCGACCTTCCCGCAACGGGCAGACAATCTCGAGGACGACCTCACTGCCTTTGCAGTGCGCCTCAACAGGAACTGCATCTGCAATCAGGACGGCAAGTTCATCCAGAAGCTGGTCGAGACCGAGGGAGAGCGATATCCCGAGCTGATCAGGATCTGGCGCGAACAGGGACCGGGCAAGATCGGCGCGGCACTCTCGGCACTGTTTGCTCGACTTGCCCACGCGGCCCCGCTTGAGATCGACGACCTCGACTTGGCCGCTCGGCAATTCCTGGCCTTGATCAAGGCGGACATGCAGATAGCCGGTCCTTTTGGCGAAGCTCCAACGGAGGAGCAATTGCAGACCTCTGCCCGCAACGCCGTCAGGACCTTCCTGCGCGCCTATGGCAGGGTCGAGACCGAACGAGCCCAGAAAAAAGCCGGTCGCCTCGACCAATCGGCTTGACCGCCAGTCGCTCTGACCAATTCAGTCACCCTGACGTCTTCGCGACGCACCTAAGACCAACGCCCCTCCGCATCTCCGATCACCTAACCAGTGATCTGGAACCCCTGCACCGGATCGGGCAAGGCCACCGGTTCGGTTTCGACGCTGACGACCGAGGCAGCCGCCGGCCCCATCCAGAGCCGCTCGACCATGTTTGCGAGCGCAACATCGGAGCCGACGATCATCGCCGCCACCGATCCGTCGCGCTCGTTGCGCACCCAGCCGGTCACTCCCAGGCGTTCGGCCTCGCGGCGGGCCCAAATGCGGAAGCTGACGCCCTGCACCCTTCCGCTGACACGAACGAGCATCGCCTTGCGCTCTCTGATCATGATCGCACCTGTTTTTTTGTTATAGAAGAGAAACTGGAGCGAAGGCGGACAAAGACAAGCCACCTGACGTTGCGGGCGCCTGCGACGCCGGGCCGTTTCCACATCGGGCGAAGTTGCGGAATTCTCCGCCGCCTTGTTTTGACGCATTTCCGGACGCAAAACCGCTTCCCAGTTCTCCTGGAAATAGCCTATGGCGTCGCCGCCAAAATGCGGCCCTTCATGTTGGGATGAAAGCGGCAATAATAATCGATCTGCCCCGCCTCCCGCACGACGAGACTTGCGGTCTTCTTCGCCGGGATCAACACCTCCCAACCACCCTTCACGGTCGCTGTATGGACGAGGATGTCCCTGTTGACCCACTCGATCGTGTCGCCGACGCGTACCTCGACCTCTGCGGGAACAAACGCCATTTTTTCTATCGTCACGCGGATTGTCTCTGCTTGAGCATCCACAGCGCCATTGCCGAGCAGGAGCCCGGCAACGGCAACGAGATAAAACCCGGATGGCATGGCCGCGCTCTACTTCAGCGATGCGGCAACATGTTCTGCATGCTGCTGGTGGCCCTGAAAGATCTTCAAGCCGGTCTCAAGCAGTGCCTTAAGTTCGGCATTGCTGGCCGATGGAATGAGCAGGGTCTCCAGGGCTCCGTTCACCTGCTTGTGGTAGGCGACTTCATTGTCGACATAGGCTTTATCGAAGCTCGCGCCGTCGAGCGTGGCAAGCTTGGCGCGCTCGTCGCCAGCTGCTTTCGAGAGCGCCTTGCTGGTATCGTTGTCCTCCGGCGTCACCTTGAGTTTCTTGACGAGATCGAGCGCCTGCGTATTCACCGCCTCATGGTCGCGCATCATATCTTCGGCAAACGAAACGACGTCCTTGTTGCCGGACTTCGAGATCGCAAGCTTGGCATTTTCCACATCGATCACTCCGGCCGTATAGGCGATGTGAGCGATCTGTGGGTCGGTCGGCTTATCCGCTGCCTGTGCCGGGATCACAAGCCCGAGCAGGCAAAGCGTGACGAGCGCGGTCATTGGCCGAATGTTCATGGAAACCTCCTTGTTCCACGCAGGGCGCGGACCCTGTTTGCAGTTGACATCCATTGGATGCCGCCTGCCCGCAAAGGTTCCCGCCGGTCAGCTGGAAAGGCCAAGCCGCTTCATGACCGCCGCGGTCAGCCGCGCACAGCGCCGCCCGGCAAAGGGGAAAGCATCGAGCAAAACCGGGCCGATCTGCTCATGCAACTGTTTGCGCACCAGCTGCCGCGCCCGATGCAACCGTGTCTTGACCGTCTCGGGGCGTAACCCAAGCAGATCAGCCGTTTCCTCCACGCTCAGCCCCTCTATCACCCGCGCGACGAAAACCGTTCTGTAGATATCGGGCAGATTGTCGGTCGCCCGTTCGACGAGTTGCAGGATCTGCCGCTGCGCCATCGTGCGTTCGGGATCATCGGCACTTGCCGGCAGCGGGAACTGGATGATCGTCGCATCGCGGCCATCGCCGATCGAGCCCAGGGCGTCGGCTTTGCGGCGTCCCCGTCGCAACCGTCCGAGCGCCTCGTTGATGACGATGCGTGACAGCCAGGTTCCAAGCGACGATTCGCCACGAAAGCTTGCGAGATGCGCAAAGGCCAGCACATAGGCTTCCTGTACGATGTCTTCGGCTTCGCTGTCGTTTCGAACGACGCCTCGGGCAATGCGGTAGAGGCGCTGGTTGTGAACCTGCATGATCGCGAGGAACGCCTGCCCGTCACCGGCGATCGCCCTTTGCGCCAGTGCCACATCCGCGGTCGGGTCCGTGATCGCCAGCGCGCCTGTTCGAATGTCTGCCATGTCCGAGCCTCCCGCAACATTAGATGCACGGTTCCGCCAAAGGTTCCCGTCATTTTTCCAATTGCAGACACCGTGCCGTTCTTTTTGGAACCTCTTCAGAGAATGCGGTTGCGCCATTGTGGTCCTACCTTGGCCGCCTAACGTCGAATGGCCTGCCGACCACTCAAGCGAGAGGCGTCTAAATTTCTCGCGTTACCCTGTTAATCTTTTCATCGCGTACTTTTAAAAATTGACGCGCGCAAAGTTTTATGGTTTTTACATCATCGCCAAGACGGTGATGGGAGGGCCCTCCTGCTTGGCCGCCAAGACCAAAGGCCCACATCGTTTCCAAGGGAGGAAACCCATGAACATGCCCCGTATTCTCAAGGCGCTTGTCGCCGGCACGGCACTGATCCTGATTGCTTCCGCCGCATCGGCCGAAGGCATCGGCGCCTCGCTCTTGACCCAGCAGCATCCGTTCTACATCGAGCTTGCCGACGCGATGAAAGCCGAGGCGAAAGAGAAGAACGTCGCGCTCGAAGTTGCGATTGCCAACCAGGATCTCAACAAGCAACTCGCCGACGTCGAGGATTTCATCGTCAAGGGCGTTGACGTGATCGTCATTTCGCCGGTCGACAGCCAGGGCGTGCGCGCCGCGATCGAAAAGGCCGAGAAGGCCGGCATCAAGGTGATCACCGTCGACGTGCCTGCCAACGGCGCGACCGTCACCTCGCATATCGGCACCGATAATTTCACCGGCGGCGTCAAGGCTGGCGAACTGATGGCAAAGGTCCTCGACAACAAGGGCAAGGTCGCCGTTATCGACTACCCAACCGTCCAGTCGGTCGTGAACCGCGTCAACGGCTTCAAGGAAGCGATCGCCAAGCATCCGGAGATGGAAATCGTCGCCATCCAGACCGGCATCACCCGCGCCGAGGCACTCGCAGCGGCACAGAACATGCTGCAGGCCAACCCTGACATCACCGGCATTTTCGGCTTCGGTGATGACGCAGCGCTTGCTGCAGCGGTTGCCGTCAAGGCGGCGGGCCTCGAAACCCAGGTCAAGGTCATCGGCTTCGATGGCATGAAGGAAGCCCGCGACGCTGTCGACACCAACCCGGTGATGGTCGGCGTGATCCAGCAGTTCCCCGACCAGATGGGCAAGCAGGCCGTCGACACTGCCGTCAAGGTTGCCGCCGGCGAACAGGTTCCGGCCGAACAGCCGATCGTGCCCGGCGTCTACACCGCAAAGTAAGTCCTCCCAGGACAGCCGCCGCCCGAGGGCGGCGGCACCAACACGACGAACGCCTCCGCCTGCTGCCGACAAAAACGGGCAGCAATTCGAAGTGCTACAGCGACCTTTGCGCGTCTGATGAGACACGTTGCGCTGCAGCCCGGAGGCGCTTCTCGGCGCGATCCAAGGAGGCCGCCATGCATGGTTCGACCACGGACACCGTTCTCAAGATCAGCAATGTCACGAAGTCATTCGGGCAGGTTGCCGCGTTGAAGAGCATGCGGCTCGATGTCCGCCGCGGCCGCGTGCATACGCTGCTCGGCGAAAACGGTGCCGGCAAATCGACATTGATGAAAATTCTTGCCGGCGTTCACAGCGCGACGTCAGGCGACATTACCCTCGACAATCAACCCTATCGCCCCACCAACCCGCAGCAGGCAGCAGCGCTCGGGCTTGCGATCGTGTTCCAGGAATTGAGCCTCTGCAACAACCTGACGGTGGCGGAGAATATTCTGGCGACGCGCGAGCCGCGCAAGTTCGGCTTCATCAACGATAAGGCGCTCGTTGCCAGGGCAAGGTCGATCGTCGCTGAACTCGGGCTGCCGATCGACGTCACCGAGAAGGTCGGCAATCTCTCGATCGCCCAGCGGCAGCTGGTCGAGATCGCCAAGGGCCTCAGCCATGAGGCAAAGGTCGTCATTCTCGACGAGCCGACCTCGTCGCTCAGCGACAGCGAGGCCGAGATCCTGTTCGACATCATCGGCCGGCTGAAAAGCCGCGGCGTCGCGGTCATCTATATTTCCCACCGCATGGAAGAGATCATGCGGCTCAGCGACGACATCACCGTCATCCGCGATGGTGAGTATGTCTCCACTCACGATCGCAACGACGTCACGATCGAGGCGCTGATTGCGCTGATGGTCGGCCGTCGGATGGAGGAGATCTATCCGCCCCCAATCCACGTTCGCTCGACGGAGATTACTTCGGATCAGCCTCTGGTCCTTGCGGTCGAGCGTCTGACGCGCGACGAGGAATTCGCCGATATTTCCTTCACGGTCGGCGCCGGCGAGATCCTCGGCTTCTTCGGCCTCGTCGGCTCGGGTCGCTCCGAAGTGATGAACGCACTGTTCGGCATGAAGAACGCGAGCGGCACGGTTCGCCTCGACGGCAAGGAGGTTCGCTTCCGCTCGCCGGCCGAAGCGATTGCCCGCGGCATCGGCTTCGTCACCGAAAACCGCAAGGAAGAAGGCCTCGTGCTCGGGCACAGCGTCGAGTGGAACATTTCCATGGCGGCATTGCCTGACTTCACCGGCCCGTTTGGCTTTACCCGCGGCAGCGCCGAGCGCAAGGCAGCGGCAGCCGAGGTCGGCAGGCTTGCCATCAAGACGCGCTCGCTCGACACGCCGGCAGGCTCTCTCAGCGGCGGCAACCAGCAGAAGATCGTGCTCGCCAAATGGCTCCTGACCCGGCCGAAGGTGCTGATCCTCGACGAGCCGACCCGCGGCGTCGACGTCGGCGCGAAATTCGAAATCTACAAGATCATCCGCCAGTTGGCGGCCGAAGGAACGGCGATCCTGCTGATTTCCTCCGAGCTGCCGGAGGTGCTCGGAATGAGCGACCGCGTCGTCGTCATGCATGAGGGCGTGCTCGGCGCGACCCTCGCCGGCACCGACCTCACTCCCGAAACGATCATGGCGCACGCGACAGGTTTCCAATCATGACCCAGCAAACTGCAGCCCAGGCCGCCCTCGTCAGGGCCTTGAAGCAATATGGCGGCATCTTTCTCTCGCTGGTGATGCTCTGCATCATCTTCTCGTTCCTCAATCCCCGGTTCATGTCGGTCGTCAACTTCATGAACATCCTGCAGCAGGTGGCCGTGATCGCTATTGCCGCCTTCGGCATGACCTGGGTGATCCTGCTCGGTGAGATCGACCTGTCGGTCGGCTCGATCATCGCAGTCGCCGGCATGGTCGGGGCACAGTGTTTCGCCTTCGGGCTCGGCTTCGGCCCGGCACTCGCCGTGACGCTAGCCGCAGGCGCCTTGATGGGCATGCTCAACGGCGTCTTGACGGCAAAGCTCCTGCTGCCATCGTTCATCGTCACCGTCGCCACCATGGGCATCTATCGCGGCCTCGTCAGCCTGCCGACCAACGGTGCGCCGGCAATGATCGACAACGCCACTTGGACGGCGATCGGCACCGAAAGCTTCCTCGGCCTGCCCATCATCATCTGGGTCGTTGCCGTGCTCTTCGTCATCAACCAGATCGTTCTCAGCAAGACGAGCTTCGGACGCCGCGCCTATCTCACCGGCGGCAACCGCGAAGCGGCTATCTATTCGGGCATCAAGGTCGATCGCCTCAAGATCATCATCTTCATGATCTCGGGCGTCATGGCGGCCATTAGCGGCGTGCTGCTTTCCTCGCGCCTCTTCTCCGCCCAGACCAATGCCGGCATGAGCTATGAGCTCGATGCCATCGCTGCGGCCGTTCTTGGCGGCACCTCGCTTGCCGGCGGTGTTGGCACCATGGTCGGCACGCTCATCGGCGCGCTCATCATCGGTGTGATGAACAACGGCATGAACATGCTTTCCGTCCCCTATTTCTACCAGCTCATCGTCAAGGGCCTCGTGATCCTTGTCGCCGTTTGGCTCGACGTTCGCGCCAAACAGGCAAAGCGCTGACCCGAGTGACACACATGCACAAGATACTGACGATCGGCGAAATTCTCGTCGAGATCATCGCCACCGAAAAGGGTGACGGCTTCCGGCAAGCGACACCGCTGGTCGGCCCCTTCCCCTCAGGCGCGCCTGCCATCTTCATCGACCAGGTCGGCAAGCTCGGCCAGGCGAGCGCGATCATTTCGCGCGTTGGCGGCGACGATTTCGGTCACGTCAACCTCGCACGACTGGAAGCCGACGGCGTCGATGTCTCCGGCATCGCGGTCGATGCGCTCGCCACCACCGGCAGCGCCTTCGTCCGTTACCGCCATGACGGCAGTCGGGCTTTCGTCTTCAACATCCGTGACAGCGCCTGCGGCACCATTCGTCTCGATGGGAACGCGATCGCGCTCATTCGCAGCTGCAGCCACATGCATGTCATGGGATCGTCGCTCTACGCGCCGAGCGTCGTCGAAAGCATTCTGGCGGCAATCGACATCGTCAAGGCAGCCGGCGGCACGGTCTCCTTCGATCCCAACCTCAGGGCGGAAATCCTCGAAAGCCCCGGGATGCGCGACGCGCTGAGATCGGTGCTTGAGAGGACCGACGTGTTCCTGCCGAGCGGAGCCGAACTCTTCCTTTTCACGCAAGCGAAAAGCGAGGCGGATGCCATCGCAGAACTCCTCGCCTCCGGCATCCGGGTCGTCGTCGTCAAGCACGGCGCCGAGGGCGCCAGCTACTTCGATGCGGAAACGACGCTCTCCCTGCCCGGATTCCCGGTCGAAGAGATCGATCCGACCGGCGCGGGCGACTGCTTCGGCGCCACCTTCGTCACCTGCTGGCTGAACGGCGCCTCCCCCAGCGAGGCGCTCGAGCTTGCCAACGCCTCCGGCGCCCGCGCCGTGATGATCTCCGGCCCGATGGAAGGCGCGTCGACGAGAGCAGAACTCGAAGCCTTCATCAGCGCGCGAAAGGATTGAAGACCATGAAACCCAATTATCTGATCGACATTGCCCAGTGGCGCGACCGTCCGGGCCTGCGCGGTATTCCTTCGATCTGCTCGGCGCATCCGCTGGTCATCGAGGCCGCAATGCTGCGTGCCCTTAGGGAAGACACCCATCTCTTGATCGAGGCGACCTGCAACCAGGTCAATCAGGACGGCGGATATACCGGCATGACGCCCGCCGATTTCACCCGTTTCGTCGGGGAGATCGCCGCAAAGACCGGCTTCCCGATCGAAAACATCATCCTCGGCGGCGACCATCTCGGCCCCAACCCGTGGAAACATCTGCCGGCCGATGAGGCGATGGACAAGGCGGAAGCGATGATCCGCGCCTATGCCGCGGCCGGCTTCACCAAGCTGCATCTCGATACCAGCATGGGCTGCGCCGGCGAACCCGTCGCCCTTCCCGATGCGACGACGGCGTTGCGTGCCGCGCGGCTTGCCGCCGCCGCCGAAGATGCCATCCGCGGACGTAACGGCATCGCCCCGGTCTACATCATCGGCACCGAGGTGCCTGTTCCCGGCGGCGCGCTCGAGGAACTGGATACGCTCGAAGTTACCGCACCCGAAGCAGCCGTCGAGACCGTCGATATTCATCGGCAGGCGTTCAGCGATGCAGGTGCCGGTGAGGCCTTCTCCCGGGTTGTCGGCGCCGTCGTCCAGCCGGGCGTCGAATTCGGCAACGAGAACGTGATCGCCTATGACCGGCCGAGGGCCGCTCAGTTGAGCGCAAGCCTGGCCGAGCTAAACGGCCTCGTCTTCGAGGCGCATTCCACCGACTACCAGACGCAAGAAGCACTTCGTGATCTGGTGACGGATGGTTTTGCCATCCTCAAGGTCGGCCCCGGCCTCACGTTTGCATTGCGTGAAGCGCTTTACGGGCTCGACCAGATCGCCGCGTTCCTGTTTCCCGATGCGCGATCCAAAACGCTGGCCGAGGTCACCGAAGAGGTCATGCGCGAGGAGCCGGGCAACTGGGGCAAGTATTATCACGGCTCGCCCGACGCGCTGCGTGTTCAGCGCCATTTCTCCTACAGCGACCGCATCCGCTATTACTGGCCGCACCCGAAGGTCGCGACTGCAGTGGAAGAGCTTCTTCGCCTGCTCGATGGCGTCACCATCCCCGAGACGCTGATCAGCCAGTATCTTTCGGGCAGTTACGAGCGCGTGCGAGACGGTCAGGTGCCGCCGCAAGCAAAGGCCCTGGCGATTGCCGCCGTCGATGCGGTTCTGGAGGATTACTTCACCGCCTGCAAAGGATAGAGCCGACCGATCATTCCGTGAATATTTCGTAGTCGACACTGCCTATCCCTCGGAAATAAATCTATAAACGAAACCCAAAAGAAGAATGGGGGCGCTTCGACCGTGGACAGACAAATCAAGACGATGGAGGATTTTTCGGAGTTCGTCGGTTTGTCGCGCCCCACTGTCTCCAAATACTTCAACGATCCGACTTCGGTTCGCAAAAAGACCCGCGACGCCATCGAGGCCGCGATCAAGCAATCCGGCTTCCGGCCCAACATCTTCGCCGTCAATCTCAACCGGCGGCGAACCAATATTCTTGGCGTCATCGTTCCCAATTCGACCGACCCGTTCTACATGGCGCTGACGCGGCGGATCGAACATATCGCCAACCAGGCGGGCTTTCTCGCCTTCGTTCTCTCCTCCGACGGCAAGCCGGAGATGGAAGAGCGCGCCATCGAAACCTTCAAGTCGATGAATGTCGCCGGCGCGATCATCGCCCCGCTCGGCGTCCAGTCCCATCACCAAAAACTCACCTCGCTCGGCGAGAGCATCCCGCTTGTTTATGTCGACTCGCCGCTCGACGGCAGTTCCTCCTTCGTCGGCACGGACAACCGCCAGAGCTTCAAGCTGATGGTCGATTATCTCTGCCGGTCCGGCGCACCGCCCTGCTACTTCGGCATGCCGCCGGTCAACAACAACGCGCTCGCCCGCCAACACGCCTATGAGGAGGCGATGCAGCAGTTGAAGATGGATCCCGTCATCGTGCCGACGGCGCCGAACGCCTCGTGGGATTTCGAAAAGTTCGGCTACGACGAAACGCTGCGCATTCTGGGAGAAGGCGGTTTTCCGACGAAGACGGTGCTGTGCGCCAACGACCGCGTTGCCTTCGGCGTGATTGCGGCGGCCTTCCAGTCCGGCGTCAAGGTCGGCCGCGAACCGGACAGTGACCTGCGGGTGGCAGGCCACGACGACCATCCGCTGTCGCGCTACACCTGTCCACCGCTGACGACTGTGGCGCAGAACTACAACGAGATCGGCCGGCTGGCGATCGAGCTGCTACTGTTCAAGCTCGGCGAAACTGAGAACGACGACCAGGCCTTCCCCGCGGACGAGCGCATTCTGCTCAGCGCCGAGATCATGCTGCGCGGCTCGGCCTAGCGGTGCCCTTTCAAGACGTGTTCGTCTGGATAGAACAACGCCGGAAGCCATCTTTGAACTCTCCGAGAACAATCGAGACAAACGTCAATACTTGACGCTCGGCTCCGGTCTAACACTCAGTCCCCATGACTAACGAAGTCGATCGCAATCGACATCGCCACGCCGGAAGGCGTCGACGCCGAGGGTGTTCCCGCCGGTCGGGTTGCTAGTGTCGATCAGGCCCTGCGTGATCCGCATACGCTCGCGCGCGGAATGGTGGTCAGCATGGAGGACCAAGCAGGTGAGACCCCGATCCGCGTTCTGGGCAATCCGCTGAAGATGTCGGCAACACCGGTGCAGTACCGCAAGCGCCCGCCGCATCTCGATGAAGATCGCGAGGCTATCCTGCGCCTCATTGATGAGACACAGGATAGCTGAGCGTCCACCGGCTTACTGCAGTTTCACCGCCGGCCAGTTCTGATCGGCCTTGGTCACATAACCCTTGATATCCTTGCGCCAGGTTTCCAGCACCGATTGATCGTAGTTCAGGTAGAGCTTGTCATCGACGATCGTGAACGCCGCCGGATCGATCGGGGCCTTGTAGCCGCGGGACATGCCGTAGGCGCAAAAGCCGCCATACTGCGGCGCATATTTTCCCGGGGTTGCTTCGAAGGCTTTGCGGTTTTCCTCCGAGGCGAACAGGAAGCGGGCATCACGGTAGGTCACGGCAAGGTCCGCTTTGCCCTCAACCGGCTTGCTCTGGACGAAATATGCGACCGGATCATAGCCCGAAATCGCCACACCGCTCTTCTCGTTGATCTCTCCGGCCACGGCGACAGTTGCCAGCTGAGCAACGATAAGGGCTCCAAGGAGGGGTCTGGGAATTGTCATGGTGCTTCTCCACGTTGACAGATTGCTGCGTCTTCCTGGTTGCAGACATACGGCGCTTCCAATGAATCGGCTGCGCGAAACCGGTGTTTCTCCTGCGATCTCTATTTCTCTTGATCGTTAGACTACGATCAGGGGAAGCGTTACAGCGTCCGACAAAATGACGGCCCGTCCGCGCTCGGCGCGCACGATATCTCCGGTGCCGGCGCCGGTTGAATTGCCGTGCAAGCCTGCGTTTGCCGGCCGGCGGCCCACGAGCCCATCAGGAAAAGGAGACGCCGTTCATCCACAGCAGGTTCGCTCCGCACGAAGCCACGCACGCGACACGGCGGCTGCACCCGGCACCGCAGGTTTCGCCGGTGATGGGGTGGAAAACGCAGCTATTCGCCGAGACGCGGCGACGCCCTGACCGTGTCGATGATATCGCCGAGCAGCAGATGCAGCGCATCGCGGTAACCGGTGCGTGCCGACGGGCCGCTCTCCTCAGACGTCATCACCACGGTCAGATCCAACGCCGGAACGATATAGAGCATCTGGCCGCCATAGCCCCAGGCGAAATGCACGGTCTCGCCAGCGATCTGACGCTGAAACCAGCCGTAGCCGTAGATGTCGCCGGAGAACCGAGAATTGGTGCGCGGTTGCCAGGAAAGTGCGACCCATTGCGCCGGCACCACCTGTCTTCCATCTGCCGTTTTGCCGCCGTTGCGGTAAATCTCGCCGAAAGCAAGCAGAGATCGCGCACTCATGGCCATCTGGTTGCCGCCGAGATAGATGCCCTGGGGATCGCGGTCCCAGGCATCGATGCGAAAACCCTTGATCGGACCAAGCCATTCGCGGGCGAGAGCAAGCGTCGACTTGCCGCTGACCTTGGTCAGGATTGCCGAGAGCAAATGGGTGGACGCGGTCGAATAAAGCATCTGCCCGCCCGGTTCGTCGTCGAACGGCTGCGCGAGTGCGGAGCGGACCCAGTTCCGGCTGGACACCCAGCGGCCGTAATTCGGACCGGACATCCTTCCGAGACCGGCCTGCATCGAAAGCAGATTGCCGATGGTGATGTCCTCAAGCCGCGGATCGGGCGAAGCCGGCAGGTCCGGCTTGAGGATCGGAGCGATCTTCTGGTCCGGGCCCTCAAGCAAGCCCTTGTCGATCGCAATGCCGACCAGAGCCGATACGATCGATTTGGAAGCCGATTTGATGTTGTTGGTGTCCGTAGGGCGGGTGCCCCGGTAGCCGCGCTCGGCAAGGACAGAGCCAGCTTGTGAGACGATCACGGTTTTCAATGGCTTGAGGTCGTCGCGCGCCGCAAGGCCGTCCAACAGCGCCGCAAGCGGTGGCCGATCCTGTGCGACCGCCAGGGAGCACATCAGCAGTAGAGAAAAAAATGCGGCAGCAAACCTGATCATGCATTCGATCTAGGATGAATGCGCGGCCGCGTCATGGGGCCGCGCGCAATGTCACGCGGATTTGAAGCCGGGTGACCGGCCGGTCCTGTCGTGACTCAGTCGCGCAGCACTTCAAGCAGCGGTGGAGCGGATGCGCCTGTGGCGAGGACCGACACGAAACGGCGCAGGCTCTGCCGGACGAAATCCGCAACCGGGATCTGCGGATCGAAACTCCACCAAAGCAGGGCCCCCTGCCAGTGGGACGCCATCAGGAGGCCAATGCCGGGTACCGGCCCCGATGGACCGGAGAGGCGTTCATCCAGCGCCTGTGAGAGCGCATCGCGCCATCGCGCGCCGCGGGCGCGAAGCGCCGGATCGCGCAAATCCTCGCGCAGGATCCGAAGCCCGTCGGCATAGGTTTCGATGCCGCCATAGTCGCCGGACAGTCCGACGAGCAGATCGACAGCGCCTTCCGGTGTCTTCGGCAAGGTCGCGGAAAGCTCTGAAGTCAATCGGTCGAGCCCGTCCCAGGCTTGCAAAAGCGTGCGCCGAACGAGGTGCTGCTTGTTCTCAAACCGCTGGACCAGGGTGGAGGCGGAGAGCCCGGTGCCCGTGGCAAGAGCGGCGAAGGTCAGGCCCTCCGGGCCGCTCGCATGCATGATCGCCAACGCGGCTGCCAACACATCTTCATCAGGCATTGTTTTGGGGCGTGGCATCTTGACTCTCATTAATAACCGAATAATCGTTTATATATCCTATTCTCATAGCCACGACCAGATGGCCTCGATCACCGATGGAGGAAAATATGACGCTCAAGGGAAAAATTGCATTGGTCGCAGGCGCCACTCGCGGCGGCGGACGCGGCATTGCCGCCGAACTCGGTGCGGCGGGCGCAACCGTCTATGTCACCGGCCGCACCACGAGAAGCCAGCAGTCGGAATACAAGCGCCCCGAAACCATCGAGGAGACGGCGGAACTCGTCAGCGAACTCGGCGGCGAAGGCGTCGCGGTGCAGGTCGACCACCTGCAATCCACGCAGGTGAAGGCTCTCATCGAACGCATCCGGCGCGAGCACGGTCGGCTCGACATTCTCGTCAACGACGTCTGGGGTGGAGAAAACCTGTTCGAATGGAACAAGGCGGTATGGGAACATGATCTCGACAACGGCTTGAAGCTGTTGCGCCTGGCGATCGACACGCATCTGATCACCGCCCACCATGCCCTGCCGCTGATGATCGAAAATCGCGGCGGGCTGCTTGTCGAGGTGACGGACGGAACGGCCGAGTACAATGCCGAGCATTATCGGCTCTCGCCCTTCTACGACCTCGCCAAGGTCGCGGCCAACCGCATGGCCTGGGCACATGCCAAGGATCTGGAACCGTACGGCGCCACGGCCATCTCGATTACCCCGGGCTGGATGCGCTCTGAAATGATGCTGGAGCATTTCCAAGTGACGGAAGAAACCTGGCGAGAGGCAACGAAGATCCAGCCGCATTTCGTCATTTCCGAAAGTCCACGCTTCGTCGGCCGCGCCATCGCGGCGCTGGCCGCGGATCCGCAGAAGGCCCGGTGGAACGGGCAATCGCTGTCGAGCGGCAGCCTTGCCCAGGAATACGGCTTCACCGACCTCGACGGCTCGCGCCCCGATTGCTGGCGTTACATGCGCGAGGTGATGGAGCAGAACAAGCCCGCCGACGCGACGGGCTATCGCTGAAACATCTCACGCGAAGGCGTCCAGCGATCAGATCGTCAGTGTCTGGATCGCACCGTCACCGAACTCGCAATCGAGTTCCCAACCGGCGGCAGCGGCACGCACACGCAGAAATGTCGCCCCGTCTCCAGCCGCCGGGCGCGTTGCATTGACGACGCAGCGGTAGGTCTTCGCACCATTTCGGATCTCGATCGCCTCGCTGTCGACGATCTCCTCGTCGATGCCGTTGGCGAAGGGATAGGGCGCAAACATCGCCGCCGTGTGGATCGAGTGTAGACGAGTGATGAGAGAGCCATCCTCATCGCATAGATCGACGGTGGCGATGCAGCCTCGATGTTCATCGCCCGAGAGAAACACCACATGCTCGACCCGGTTCTCGGCGATATAGGCAAGCACCTCGCGAAGCGTGTTGGGATAACCGTCCCAGCCGTCGGAATGCAGCGCACTCAGGTTCGTCCACGACAGGCTGCGGTCGCGTTGGATGGCGCGCCGATGCCGCGGCAGGAACATCACCGGCGACACCACGAACTTCGGTGCGGGCGCCAGCAACAGCCATTGCTTCAAACTGTCCATCGTCGCCGGCGCAATCATCGCCGCCGTCCTAAGACCGTCGCCGACCTTGCGGTGTGTGCGCTGCGTCCGTGTGTCGAGCATGAAGAAATGAAAGCCGTCGAAATCGAACATCTCGAGCTTGGCATGCATGCCGCGCTGATACTTCCTGTAGGCTTCGATGCCCCGCGTCACCTTTTCGGCGTTGTCATCGTCGTCGGGATCGGAAATCGGCTCCCAATTGTCGTCGATCTCATGATCATCAAGCAGCATGAAGGACGGGATCTTCCGCAGCACGTTGCGCACGCTTTGCTGGTTGAGCCAGGCTTCATAGGGCAGACGATATCGATCGTCCCGCCGGGTCGGGTCATAAAGGCCCGCTGTCGGGTCGACATAGACCTGGTCGCCGACGAAAAGCGCGAAGCGCGGCTTGATGCCGACATTGGCCTCGAGCCGCTCGCCGATGCGGCGATAGGAATGGTAGGCGACGGCCTCGTCGAGAAATCCGGCCGGATACTGGCACGACGACAGCGTAAAACTGGTGCCGTTCGGCGTCGGTTCCAGGGGCGGCTGCACCGGCGGATCGTAGGGAATGACGCCGTCCCTCAAGTCGAAATCCTGTTCGACAACGGGAAGAGGCGCTGCCTGCATGAAACCCTGCCGCTTTGTATTCGGAGTGGGAAAGGCGAGCGCACGCTCCACAGCGACGGCCATTTCTTCAAATCGACTGAAGGCAAAGGCGATCGCCTGCTTGCTCGCGGCATTGCCCGCACCTGTCGGATCCAGCCGGCGCATCTGCTTCTTCGCGATATCGGCAACGAAATAGCCGTAGGCTGGCCCCTGCCCGGCACGGCCGGGCTGTGCCAGATGCCTGTCGAAATCGAAGGTCGGCAACGACAGCCCGCCGCCAGGACCAGCAATCGGATCACGCGGAGCGGCGGTCTCGCGCAGCACGATCACCGGCGGTGGTGCCGCAATGGGTTCAAGCGGCGGCGGTGGCTCCTCATGATCGAGGTCCGGTGCCGCCAACGCCGCATCCTCGTCGTAGACCAACAGGACCAGAAGCGCATTGCCGCGACCCGCACCAGCGTTGCCCGGCATGCGGGCCGGCAGCGGGGCTTCGAATGCGTCCCAGCCATCGTCTTCAAGCGCCTTGGAGGTATAGGCCACAAGGTGTTCGATGAGATATTGGATATCCCAGGGCTTCGCCGCATCATCCGGTCGACAGATACGTTCGTTGACCAGCCGGATGCGCAGCAACAATGCGGCTTCCGTCGCCCGGTGCGAGGGCGCCGAACCAAGGCGGATCACCAGCGCCGGCGTCTTCGGGCGCTCTTCAGTGAGGATCGGACCGATCCAGGGCGGATAGACCACTTTTTCGCTGTCGGCCTTGATTACACCCGTCGGTATGTCGGCGTCGAGAAACTGCTGGATCTGCTGCAAGGTCGCATGACGCGTCGTTCCCACCAGAGCATCCTGATGGCCCGCACCCGGGTTGACGAAGGGAGGCCTATAGACCCGACCAGCATCGCCAAAAATCTGGCGCATGCGATCAACGGTCGAGACGTGCGACAGGCCGTTTTCCGCCCCATGCACGCTGAAGGTCGGGAACGACCAGTGCTTTTCCAGATTCTGGCGCGAGACCAGGCGATTGCGCCCATGAAAGTCCGTCATCGTCGAATAGCGCACGAAATGCAGTGTCGACGACACCGTCGACAGGCTCAGCGGACCGAAATGCTCGTCGATATAGCGCAGCATCTCGGGCTCCATGTTGCGCACGTTGAAATCGCGACCGTAAAGCGCGTCCATGCGGTGCCGCGTCCGCGTCCAGGGCGTTCGTTTCGTCGGCCATAGCGGATTTTCGACGTCGAATTCCTCGACGGGATAGGGCAGTGTCGACAGCAGCCGATCGAGAAGATCGTCGGCCAGTGTCGGCTCCTTCGGGTTGAAGCTGTAGCAGTCCGGCAGGAAATCGATGAGATAGCGCACGACATAGGCGCGAAAGATGTTGGCCGGTGCGAAGACCACGAGCGGGCCGACCTGCGTGAACGCGGCGCGATTGACGAGCCCGGTCGCATGGCCGTTCAAAACCGCGATGCTGAAAACGACGGTTCCCATGCAATGGGCGATCACGTCGACCGTTCCGTCCGGCGACGTCGCCGCCACCGTCTTCAGGGCTGCCGGCACGTCGACATTGCCGATCTGGTCAAAACTCCAGGCCTGCGTCGCGGTCGGCTGACCAGCGCTGGTTCTCAGATCGGCGATCCAGATGTCACGGCCGGTGCACCAGAAATGGCTGGCGAAGTTGGGGTTGACCGCATGATGCGCAAACGTCGTGCCGCTGGCGCTATAGCCGTGGAACATCACCAGCGGCCGCTTCTTGGTGTTGGGATGACGATAGCGCGTCAGCCGCACTTCGCCGGGGATGTCGTTGCCTCCGCCATCCGGCCGTTCGGGCGCAAGCGCGATGCGGTGCAGTTCGGCGGTGATCGATGCGCCGCCAGGCAGCTTCAGGGTGGTCGGCGGCAGGCGGTTGACGATCGCCTCGCTTGACCGCTTGTCCTGGTCGGGAGAACGAAAGCTCCAGATGTGCAGACCAAGCAGAAGCCGCGTGACGAAGCCGAAGAATGTCAGCAATTCGCCGATGGTGTTGGCGCCATCGCGTTGATTGACGATCCGGAATAACGGCAGGCCGATCCGCGCGAGATAGCCGACATCGAGTTTCAGCACGCGCTCGCCGCTGTCAGCGCTGAGGCCTGGAAACCTGTCGAGCCTCACCTCCATGAGTTGGCGCCAGGGGTTGCAGCGCCTCTCATAGGTGAAGGTCTTGGTGCCGACGATACGGTTGCCAGCAAGCGTGATCTTGCCGCCGACGTCCCGTGGCCCAATGGTCAGATCATAGCTGAGCGCCCTGATCTCGCCGGAGCGGCTGGCGATCGCAAAAGCCGATTTAAGCCGCGACCAGATACCGGGGCCGTCATCCCCATCGACAAGAGCCTGGTAGCCGTCGCGAAGGCCCCGGTTCAGCGTCCACGCCTTGCCGGCACGCCACACCCGCCCAAGCAACGTGCTTTCCTGCCGCTCGAATATCCTGAGGCTGCCGGAAATCGGCGCGCTGAACTCGACGGCGGCGTCGAGTCGCTGCTCCTTCACATGCAAAGGCAACCAGGTTGTCTCGAGCGTTTCCCAGACCTCCCGAGGGAAGATCCGGATCTGGCTTCTGATGGCGCGATCCGGCACTTCGGTCGCGACACGAAGGATCGGATGTCCGCCATTGTTCGGCGTCAATTGTCCAAGTCTCGTCGGTGTAAACCGCATGGTCAGCTCGACGATCCGGGTTTCCTCGACCCCATCAGTGGGCGTCAGGCGAATGGGGCCGACAAGCCGTTCGGTGATTTCCACTTCGCTCGACTGCGCCCGTGCGGCGACGTCGGTGCTGCGAAAGACCGGACGAACCAGTGGTGGACCCATGGGCCGGGCTTCGGCCGCCGCATAGCCCCACTCGTCCGCCAACGTTTCGGCCGCGCGTAGCGCGATCGCGGTAATCGTCAAGGCAGGGTTCGTTGCAAGGGCCGTTGGAATGATCGATCCGTCGAGCACGACGAGATCGTCATACACAGCATCGGAATCCGCCGATGTGAAGACGCGCCCCAGATGGTCGACCACACCGTCCGCGCCGGTATCGGCCATCACGCATCCGCCAAGCGGTTGGACGGTTGCCAACGGTCCGCGCTGGTCTTTGAGCAGCCAGGTCAGATCGGCCGGCAACAGTTTCCAGACCGGATTGGGGATGAGGCGGCCACCTGAGTTCTTGGTCAGCGCCGCGAGCGCCTCGATCTCCTTGTCGAAGATCGGCAGGCCTTGCAGCTTGTCCCAGCGGATCCGCGCGATGCCGTCGCGATCGGTCGCGATGAGATCGCCGTCGAGCTCGATCCGGCCCGCCGCGCCATCATCGGCCATGACGGCGTAGAGGGCCGAGTGGCCGATGCGTGCCGGCGGCACTGCGTAGATATCGTCATCCGGAAACCCCGGCCGGTGACGGCTGCCGTCATGCCTGGCGAGGCCGTGCAGCGTATTGAGCGTGGCAAAAACCTCGGCAAAGGCGATGCGCAGGGCGGCCGGCACCGACATTTCCTCGATCATGACACCGGCGGAGGCACGCAGGTCGATCACGCCGGTAATCATCGGCCCGATCGCCCGGGCCGAGGGTTTGACCGTTTCATCCGCGACAGTGTTGACAGTGGCTGTAGTGGCATAGTCGGCAACCAGCATGTCACCATTGGTCGAGCACCGTGTTCCGAGGTTCTTGTCGGGCAGTTGCAGGCCCAATCCGCGTGACCGCATCAGGATTTCGCTGGAGCCGAGAGTACCGGCGGCAAGCACGACCTTGCGCGCCCTGATCGGCACCGTCCCGCCGTCGCGCTTTCGCAATTTTGCGTCGGTGTAGACGCTGTTGACGATCCAGCCCGCCTCGCCATCCCTGGCGATGGTCAGCACGGTCGCACCGCTGAAAATTTCCGCACCGTACTCGTGTGCCCGCGCCAGCAAATTGACGTCGAGCGAGTTCTTCGCACCCCCATTGCAGCCGGTGGCGCAATCGCCGCAGCGCACGCATTTGTTAAGGCGTACATTGCCCGAACTGACGGTGTCGCTCATCGCGACCGTGATCGAGGCGGGGCGGAAATTGCCGTCCGGGGCGATGGAGCGAACGGAGCGAAACTTTTGCGGCACGCCATCAACATGGTTTGCAATGGTGTTTGGGGTGCCCATGATGGTGCTGCCGAGCAGATCACGGGCGCGATCGAAATAGGATTTCCAGACCGAGAGGTCCTTGAGGGCCGCTGGCCATCCCCTATGGAATATGCTTGGCAGCGGCGTTTCCATGACCCCGGCATTGATCAGCGAGCCGCCGCCCACGCCATTGGCGACGACGGTAACGACCTCCGCACCGATCCTTATGTCGATCAGGCCCTCCTTGTTGTTGTCGCTGCGAATATGGCGCGGCAATTCACCAAGCCCTGTCGGAAACGAGCCTGGCAGATATTCACGCCCGCGCTCGAGCACGCCAACGGAGATCGGCCTGCCCTCATGCATGCGACCGGCGAAGCTCGATGCGGCAACGGCACCGCCATACCCGCTGCCGATGATCAGGACATCGAAGTGCACATTGGCGGGCGCCTTGCGAACACGATCGACCAACCGTTCGAATCCCTGCGATATCCAGGCCGTTTTCGATTCCGTGTCGAGGTCGCTCATGCCGACCTCACCGGCAAGCTGCCGCAACGCCTCGTCGATGACGGCCTCCGATCCTTTGTCGGTCTGCGATCTGCCTTTGCCAATGTCGCTTCTCTGCACAGAGTTCTCCACCAGATGTGCCGCCACCCTCGGTCGCAGCCGCCTTTCTTCCGGTCTTTCCACGCCCGCAAAATATGCTCGCATCCATTTCATGCGTCGAAGCCAGAAGATATCGACTTAACCTTGGGTTGTACATGAGCACAAAGCGCCGCATTGGCCCTTCCGACCCATGTCCTGATTTCGACTGAGGTTGACGCCCCCCTCTTAGCGCCGGGTGAATTATATGCGAAAGTCTGCAGATACGTGAGAGGGGAACCACTAATCCAGAAGTAGTAGGCTCCTCACCCCATCGTGTGAGCGAATTGGGCGCCCCGGCGCTTTCCTCCGTCTTTCTGCAGCCGTGAGAAAGAAGTCATGGGAAAAAACGATCCGCTCCTGGAGGGCTTCCTGCCGCTGGAACTGCTCGGCAGGATCCACGGCGCCAATGGCGACCGCCCGGCAGCCGTCGCATTTCCGGCCGCGGTGCTGTTCGTGGATGTGTCGCGCGACACGGCCCTCGTCGAACAATTGGCCCGGCGCGGACAGGACGGCCTGGACCAGATCCCGAAACTGCTCACGCTCTCCTACGCCCGCTGCGCCGAACAGATCTGCAGCCGGGGCGGCGAGGTTCTCGGACGCTCGTTCTCAGCGCCGGAGACCAGCTGCGCTGGTGCAATGCGCAGGGCATCCGTTTCTGGTCGCTCTATTATCGCGGAGATTGGAGCGCGTTAGAGCCTGCGGCCAGAACGCCGGAACATCCAGCAGGAAATATGGGCCCTGCGCTGCAAGGCGCTCTGCGTGCTGCACATGGATCGACCGCGCGAGGCGGTGGAGGTGCTCAGGCTGATCACCTCGGCCATGCTCGGCTCCGTCGATCTTGCCGCACAGATATCGGCGCGCGGTGCGCTGGCGCTGGCGCTCGCCCGCATCGGCAGGCACGCAGAAAGCGTCGAGGCCGCCGTCGACACGCTTCGTCTGCTGCGCGCCATGCGCCGGCCCTCCTCCCACAGCGCGCTGATCGGCATCTCCGGCGTCGAAGTGCTGTTTCGCGGCCGGGAGGAGGGGCTATCGCGCGAGTACGAGCAATGGGGTCATTGGGAGCGCCAGGTTCTGCATGAGCTTTCGCGCTATTGCCGGGTCTTCCCGGTGGGTACGGCGCAATATGGGCTGTGGTGCGGGTTGGCGCATTGGCTGGACGACAGCAAGGAGCGCGCGCTGTCGACCTGGACTCAGGGTCTTGCCGCAGCCAGGCGCCTGTCGCTCCGGCAGGACGAGGCGACCATCGCAGCCGAGATACGGCGCCGACAGGATACTGTCTGATCGGCAACAGGCCGCCGTCAACCCGGCCTCAGCCTAGCGCGGTTTTCCGTCGACGGCCTTGAACGCGCCTCTCGCCTCCTATAGTCCGGGTGCCGAGTTGATTTTGGATTGGGACAATCGTGTCGAGAGATCGTTATTCGAGAAAACTGGAATGCTCGAAATGTGGGGCGTCCGGCTTTGCAGAAGCCTCGGAGAACGACGATCCGAAAAGCAGGACCCGTGGTTTTCTCATCGACCAGATGCCAACGGGCTTTTCGACGGAGCGCCCGTCGAGCGATCCTGCCAAACACATGATGCGGTGCCGCTGCGGCCATATCTTCGCCTTCAAGCAGAAGACGGTCTATGCGCCGAGCGGCGAGCCACGGACTTGAGGCATAAAGGGTTTGAACCACACTTCCTTAAGGTCCGGCGCACCGCCTCCCATGCCTAACCAGGGATCATGAAGCCCGAACCACCAGGCCCATGGCCTCGCAGATCATGACCGCCTGATCGATGGTGATGACGGCGCGCTTCAAGGCCACCGTGTCGGGCTCGATCGTGCTGATGTCGCTACCGCGCAGATCGCAGCCGATGAAATTGCCGCGATCGAGTGCCGCACCGGACAGATCAACGCCAGTCATCGATCCACCGTCGCAACGCACACCGGTCAGATCCGCCTCGCGCATCACGACGTCGGCGATATCAGCACTGCGAAGATCGGCCCCCTGCAGTCCGACAAAAGACCAGTTTCCGCCCTTGATGCTCGTCGCGTCGAACTTGCAGGCCTCGAACACGCTGCCGACAAACTTGCACGCGTTGAAAGCGACATCATAGAAATTGCACCCGACGAAGGTGCAGTTGATGAAGGCGCTTGCCTCGTGACGCGAGCAATTGAACTTGGCGCGGCGGAACGTGCATTCCTTGAAGACGGCGCCGGCGCTCGTGGCCTCGGTCATATCGAGATCGGCAAAAAGCGTCCGGCTGTGGTTGCGGTCAGAGATCGTCTGTCCATACCAGTCGGCGCTGGTCACCGTTGCATCGAACTTGGAGGCTGCGGTTTCGGCTTTACGGTCGGTCATGTCGGGCGATCCTCCTCTTGCTTCGTCGGGTCAGAACCGCCTGTCTGGCGTGGAAATGCACGGCGCGCAAGCCAACGGGCCGCGTCCGCCGCGTCGCTGGCACAGTCATGCACCGTTCGCCGGCCAAAAACCTGCCGATGCCAGGGTCATTTTTCACTGGTAAAGCCGGCGGCGGCGATAGAGTTGGGAGCGGCTCGCCGAGCCACTTCCAGCCTTCAACTGCAGTCGCAAACGGCACTGGCAAGAGATCAGCTCGGCCAGCGCCAGCCCTGGATTTCCGGCATGCACTCGCCGTATGCGCGGACATAGCGGTGGCGCTCGTCGGGCTTGCCTTGAAGCTCGACAGTGATGAGCAGTCCCGGTGCCGTCACGGTCGATCTCCGTCCAATCACAGATCGCACCATGCGCCACAGGCGGTCGCCGCCGCGGCGCACGGGTTATTTCAGGAACGCCCGAAAGCGTCGCATGGCGAAGGCAAAGAGAATGGCGCCGATCACCAGCAAGGCAAGGAGCTGCGGCCAGACCACGTCCAGCCCCGCATCGCGGAAAAGAACTGCCTGGGCCAGAATGACGAAATGGGTGTTCGGCGCCGCAAGCATGATGGTCTGGATGATTTCGGGCATGCTCTCGCGAGGCGTCATGCCGCCGGAGAGAGCCTGCAGCGGCAGAAGCACCAGCATCAGCAGCAAGCCGAACTGCGGCATGGAGCCGGCGATGGTCGCAAGCAGGATGCCCATCGACGTGGTCGCGAAGAGTTGTAGGGCGGTTGCCAGCAGGAACAGGATGAATGAGCCCTGCACAGGAACGGCGAGCACCCCTTTGACGATGAAGACCAGCGAAACCGCCGAGGCCAACAGCACCACAAGTCCCATCGACCACACCTTGCTGACCATGATTTCGAAAGGGGTCACGGGCATGACCAGCAGGTGCTCCACCGTCCCATGCTCGCGCTCGCGGATGAGGGCAGCACCTGTCAAGACGATCGACAGGATGGTGATGTTGGTGATGACGTTCATCACCGCGCCGAACCAGCCCTTGTTCAGCTCGGCATTGAACCTCGCACGAAGAACAAGATCGACCGGTAGTGACTGTTCGCTGCGATGGCGATCGAGGAAGCCTGAGACCTCGCCGGTGACGATCTGCTGGATGTAACCATTGCCGGAAAAGGCCTGGCTCATGCGCGTCGCATCAACATTGAGCTGGATCGTCGGCGAACGCCCGGCCAAGAGATCCGTCTGGAAATTCGGCGGAATGTCGAGGGCGAAGGTGTCGAGGCCCTGGTCCATACGCCGGTCCATTTCCGCCGGCGTGATCATCTGTGGGGGCACGAAATAGGGCGGATAGAAGGCTGTGGCGATCCGCGTCGAAACCGGCGAGCGATCTTCGTCGACGATGGCGACGGCCGCCCGATTGAGCGTTTCCGGCATCGCTGTCGAGCCGGTATAGACCGACAGCGTGAAGGAATAGACGATCAGGATCAACAGGATCGGATCGCGCCAGAGGCCCCAGAGTTCCTTGATGCCGAGTTGATAGATGTGGGACAGGCGCATCGTCACCTCGCCTGCTTCTTGAGGGACAGGGTGCCGATGGCGAGCAGCACCGGCACCGCGATCAGCATCGGCACGAAGGCGCCGGCAAGATCGCTGAAGCCGAGCGCCTTGGAGAAGGTGCCGCGGGCGATCGTCATGAAATGCGTGGTCGGGTAGATCTGGCCGATGAATGCGCCTGCCCCTTCAAGCGACGAGACCGGATCGATCATGCCGGAATACTGGATCGCCGGAATGAGCGTCAGGATCGCCGTGCCGAAGATCGCCGCGATCTGGCTCGCCATGAAGGTGGAGATGACAAGCCCCATCGCCGTCGCCGCCGAGACATAGATCAGTCCCGCGACCGTCCAGGTCAGGAGGCTGCCGGTAAACGGCACCCGGAAGACGAAGATCGCGAACGCCGTCAACAGAACGAAGTTGAGCATTGCGAGCGCGATATAGGGGATCTGTTTGCCGACCAGGAATTCCAGCCGCGTCACCGGCGAGACATAGAGATTGACGATCGACCCCAGTTCCTTCTCGCGCACGACACTGAGCGCCGACAGCATGGCCGGTATCAACATCAGCAAAAGCGGAATGACTGCGGGAACCATGGCGACGATGCTCTTGACGTCAGGATTGTAGCGGAAGCGCGTCTCGATCTTGAAGGTGCCGGTGGTTGCCGCATTGCCGTAGCGTTCGCGGATCTTGCCGGTCAGCCAATGGGCATGCAGCCCCTGGACATAGCCCTTGACCGTTTCGGCCCGGCTGGCCATGGCGCCATCGATCCAGGCGGCGATTTCGACCTTTTCGCCACGGGCCGCATCGCGGGCAAAACCCGGCGGGATCTCGATCGCCAGGCTGAGTTCGCCGTTGCGCATGCGCCGGTCGAGGTCGGCGTAGTCGGTGATCGGGTCCTTCTCGATGAAGTAACGCGAACCGGCGATCTCGAGAATGTATTCGCGGCTGGTGGTCGTCTGGTCATGATCAAGCACCGCGAAGGTCAGGTCCTCGACATCCATGTTGATGCCGTAGCCGATGACGAACATCAGGATCACGGTGCCGATGGTGGCAAGCGTCGCCCGGATCGGATCGCGAACCAGCTCCAGCGCCTCACGGCGGGTATAGCTGAACATGCGCCCGACATCGAAAAACCCCGATTTCGAGGCGGGCCGCTTTGGGGCCTCAGGCTTGACGACCGGCTCCGAGGGGGCCTTTGCCCGAACTACCGCGGGAGCCGCCTGCTTCGCCCCGGCGATCGCCTCTTCCAGATAGGTGATGAAGGCCTCCTCCAATGTCGCTGCCAAGCGGCTCTTCATGATGTCGGCGGGCGTATCGCTCACCAGCACTTTGCCCGCATGCATCAGCGACATGCGATCGCAGCGCATCGCCTCGTTCATGAAATGGGTGGAGATAAAGATCGTCACCTGCTCGTTGCGGGAGAGGTCGACGAGGATCTGCCAGAAACTGTCACGCGCCACGGGATCGACGCCCGATGTCGGTTCATCGAGGATGAGGATGTCGGGCGAATGGATCAGGGCGACCGCGAGCGAGAGCCGCTGGCGCACGCCGAGCGGCAACGCGTCCGGCAAAGCCTCCATCACGCCTGAGAGGTCGAAGCGTGCCGCAAGTTCCTCGATTCGGTCAGGAATGGTATCGGCCTCCATGCCGAAAAGCTTGGCGTGCAGTTCGAGGTTCTGCAGAACCGTAAGCTCGGTATAGAGCGAGAAGGCCTGCGACATGTAGCCGACACGGTGGCGGACCTCCATGTCGCGCGGGTCAACCTCGCGGCCGAACAGCTTTGCCGTGCCTTCGCTGGCGGCAAGCAAGCCCGTCAGCATCTTCATCGTCGTCGTCTTGCCGCAGCCGTTGGAGCCGAGAAAGCCGAAGATCTCACCGCGGCCGATGCGGAAGCTGACATTGTCGACCGCGACGAAATCGCCAAAGCGCATGGTGAGGTTGTTCGCCTCGATGGCGATATCCTCGCCAACACCTTCCGGGCGCGGCGGAATGACGACGTCATGATGCTCGCGCCGCAACTCCTCGGGAAGCAGGGCGATGAAGGCGGCGTCGAGCGTGTCGACGCCAGTCTTTTCAAGCAGTTCACCGGGCGTGCCCGTTGCCAGCACCCGGCCGGCATCCATTGCCACCAGCCAGTCGAAGCGCGCCGCCTCTTCCATATAGGCGGTTGCGACGATGACGCTCATACCCGGCCGCTCAGTGCGGATGTCGTCGATCAGTTCCCAGAACTGGCGGCGCGACAAGGGGTCGACGCCGGTGGTCGGCTCGTCGAGGATCAGGAGATCGGGATCGTGGATCAGCGCGCAGCAGAGCCCAAGCTTCTGCTTCATGCCGCCGGAAAGCTTGCCCGCAGGACGCTCCGCAAAGGGAGCCAGACCCGTGCTTTCGAGCAGGCTTGCGATCCGCTTTTTACGCTCCTCGCGATCGTGGCCGAACAGACGGCCGAAGAAATCGACGTTCTCGAAAACAGAAAGCGTCGGATAAAGGTTTTTTCCGAGGCCCTGCGGCATATAGGCGATGCGCGGGCAGGTGCGGCGCCGGTGGCCGGCATCGGCGATGTCGCCGCCGAGCACGTCGACGCGTCCGCCCTGCACGGCGCGTGCACCGGCGACGAGAGAGAGCAGGCTCGATTTTCCCACCCCGTCCGGCCCGATCAGGCCGGCCATGCAGCCCGAGGGTATATCGAGCGTCACGTCGTCCAGCGCCTTCGTCTTCCCATAGGAAAGCGTGACGGCGCTCAGGCGAACCACGGGCTCCGCCGGCGGCAGGCCGGCCCGGTCGGGATCCGCCATCACTGCACCAGCGTGCCGGTCTGGCTCGCCGGCCACTCAGCATTGGGGTCGACCTTCACATAGGCAACGCCCGGAAGACCGGTTTTCACCATGCGGATATACTTCTTCAGGAGTTCCTTGGGGATCTGCGCCTTGATGCGGAACGTCAGCTTCTGCCGCTCCTCGGCCGTCTCGACCGTCTTCGGCGTGAACTGCGCGACATCGGCGACATAGGAAACCTTGGCGGGAATGATGTACTGCGGCGCTGCATCCAGCACGAGACGGACCTCGCTGCCGATCGATAGACGCCCCGCCTGATCCGTCGGCAGGAAGAATGTCATGTAGACATCGCCGAGATCGACGAGATTGAGCACACGGCCGCCCGCCGCCAACACTTCGCCGGGCTGGACGACACGATATTGGATGCGGCCATCACGCGGCGAGACCAGAGTGCTGTCGTTGATGTCTGCGACGATGCTTTCGACCGATGCCTTGGCTGCCTCGACCGAGGCTTCGGCATCGACGACCTGGGATTTCGCCGAATTGATCGCCGCATTCGACGCGGCGAGCGAGGCTTCCGCGGCACTGGCGGCAGCTCTTGCCCCCTCTGCCGTCGCCCGGTCGTCGTCGAGCACCTGCTGTGAAACCGTGCTCGTCTTGACGAGCTGCTCGGAACGGACGAGCCGCCGCTCGGCAGCGTCCAGTTGTGCCCGGCGTTGTGCCAGAACGGCGTCGGCTGCCGCCTTTTCCGCCTCGCGCTGGGTCACAAGGTTCTTTGCCGCTTCGACGCCGATGACGGCGCGCCTCTCCTGTGCTTCCGCCTGCCGTTTATGGGCCTCCAGTTGGACCGTATCCATCTGGGCAAGCACCTGACCGGCAGTGACGAAGTCCCCCTCGTCCACCATGATCTCTTTGATTCTGCCCGGCGTTTTCGTCGAGATATCGATCTCGACCGCCTCGATGCGTCCGTTGCCGCTGGCGATCCCGGCGGGTAGCGCATTGCGATCCAGATTCTGCCAGGCGTAGTAGCCGCCCGCCAGCGCAAGAACGACCAGACCGATCACGAGCCAATTCTTCCGGGCTTTTTCCATATCAGCGTCCCACCTTCAAATGCATCCCACGACAATAGACCGCGGTCACCCAAACACAACCGGGAATAGGCCTGGCGCGGGGAACCGTCACCGCGGCGTAAACGGATCGCTAAAGCAGACGCGAAGGAGCAGGTCATCGCATTGACTCATGTCAATTGGGCTCAAGACAGGCATTGCCATTTGACAAAAGACGATTGAAAAAATCAAAAGTAAAAAGCTGATATTGACAGATGTCGATCATCGTGTGATTTTTGTCGAAATCGATGGTGGCAAAATCGCCATCGCAGCGTGGGAGGACACCATGCAACCGCTTTTGAAGGTTGAAGGACTGAAGAAATCATTCGGGGGCGTTGCTGCATTGCGCGACGGCCGCCTGGAGCTTCAAGCCGGCTCCGTTCATGCGCTTTGCGGCGGCAATGGCGCCGGAAAGTCGACGTTTCTGTCGATCCTGATGG
This sequence comes from Ensifer sp. Root1252, assembly GCF_001425885.1. Classification (NCBI taxonomy): domain Bacteria; kingdom Pseudomonadati; phylum Pseudomonadota; class Alphaproteobacteria; order Hyphomicrobiales; family Rhizobiaceae; genus Ensifer; species Ensifer sp. Root1252. Next base: position 105,480 of record NZ_LMDT01000002.1, read on the forward strand.
GCATCCAGCAGCGCGACGGTGGCACAATCTGGCGCCGCGGCAAGGAAGTGCACTACGGCAACCCCGCCGAAGCGCTCGCCTCCGGCATCGCCATCATCGAGCAGGAACTGAGCCCCGTCCCGCATATGACGGTCGCCGAAAACATCTATCTCGGCCGCGAGCCCTCGGGGCGCTTCGGCGGCATCGACTTCAAGAAGATGAACCGGGATGCCCAGCAACTGCTGGATCGGCTCGAATTCGGCATCCGTGCAACCCAGACGATGATGACCCTTTCGGTTGCGCAGATGCAGCTGGTCGAGATCGCCAAGGCTTTCAGCCATGAAGCCGAAGTCATCTTCATGGACGAGCCGACATCGGCGATCGGCGAGAAGGAAGCTCAGCACCTCTTCGCTGCGGTTGCCCGCCTCAAGGCCGAAGGCAAGGGCGTCGTCTACGTCTCGCACCGGCTGTCGGAGATCTTCCAGATTGCCGACAGCTACACTGTCTTTCGCGATGGCGGCTATGTCGGCAGCGGCCTGCTCGCCGATATCGACCGCCCGGGCCTGATCAAGATGATTGTCGGGCGCGAACTTGGCGAAGAATATATCAAGACCAACGACCCGACCGACGAGATCGGCCTGGAGGTTTCGGGCCTGACGCTGCCGGGCAAAATCGAGGACATCTCGTTTTCGGTGCGCAGGGGCGAAATCTTCGGCATCTACGGGCTGATGGGCTCCGGCCGCACGGAAATCTTCAACTGCCTGTTCGGCCTCGATCGCCCGTCGCAAGGCGACGTCAGGCTCGAAGGTGAACCGGTCAACGTCACCAAGCCAGCCGACGCGATGGCCAGCGGCATCGCCTTCGTCACCGAAGACAGGAAAGTGAGCGGCCTCAACCTTGCAGACAGCGTTCGCGGCAACATCTGCCTTGCAAGCCTCCCGGAGATGAGCCCGAGCTTCGTCATGAAGCGCCGGGACGAGGCCGCGGCAAGCGCCCAGATGATCGCCCGGTTCGGCATCAAGGCCGCCCGCGACACGATGCCGGTCTCGGGCCTTTCGGGCGGAAACCAGCAGAAGGTGGTGCTCGGCAAATGGTTCCTGCGCCAGCCGAGATTGCTCTTGCTCGATGAGCCGACCCGCGGCGTCGACGTCGGTGCCAAGCGCGAAATCTACCGCATCATCTGCGACTTCACCGCGGCCGGTGGCACCGTTGTCATGATTTCCTCGGAGATCGACGAGGTGCTCGGCATGTCCGATCGCATCCTGGTCATGCGCCAGGGAAAATCCGCCGGCATCTATGACCGCCGGGCGACCGACGCCCGTTCGCTCGTCCACCTGTCGACCTGAACCACCCGCGAGATCGACGCCAGAAGCGCTTGTCCGACATCAAAGGGGCCTGAGAACCGTGTCCAATATCGAAAACAAATCGTCCAGCAGCTGGTTCAATGCCGAAAACCGCGGCACGATGATCCAGGAATACGGCATCTTTCTCGCCTTCCTGCTGTTGGCGTTCATCCTTTCGCTCTCCAACGAATATTTCCTGACGCCGGGCAACATTTCGAACGTGCTGCTGCAGACGTCGATCAACGGCGTGCTCGCCATCGGCATGACCTTCGTCATCCTGACGCGCGGCATCGATCTTTCCGTCGGCTCGGTCGTGGCCCTTGCCGGCATGGTGAGCGCCAGCTTCGCGACGACCTCGGCGACGGCAGGCATCGCCGGCGCGCCCTACCCTTTCTTCATCGCATTGGCGATCGGCATTCTCGTCGGCGTCGCCTGCGGTATCATCGTCGGCTTCATCGTCTCGCGCTTCTCTGTTCCGGCCTTCGTCGCCACGCTCGGCATGCTGTCTGCGGCGCGCGGCATGACGCTGATCTATGGCGGCGGCAAGCCGGTGCCGGCGCTGACGCCGGAATTCCGTTGGATCGGAACGGGCAACATCCTCGGCATCCCGATGCCGGTCATCCTGCTGGCGATCGTCTTCCTGGCCTCCTGGTGGATCCTGACCCGCACGCGCTTCGGCCGCTACATCTACGCCGTCGGCGGCAACCCGCATGCGGCCAAAACCTCGGGCATCAATGTCACTCGCATTCGCTTCCTCGTCTACGTCATTTCCGGCGGTCTTTCGGGCCTTGCAGGCATGATGCTCTCTGCCAGGACGGGCTCGGCCCTGCCGCAGGCCGGCATCGCCTATGAACTCGACGCAATCGCCGCGGTCGTGATCGGCGGCACCAGCCTTTCGGGCGGCGTCGGCCGGGTGACGGGAACGCTGATCGGCGCGCTGATCATCGGCGTAATGAACAACGGCCTCGATCTGATGGGCATCCAATCCTACTACCAGCAGGTCCTCAAGGGCGCGCTGATCGTCGGCGCCGTGATGCTCGACCAGAAACGCAATCAGGGTCTTTGACCCCTAAGAGATTGGCCGCCGAGCGGCTGCCATGAACCAATCCGTGCGCCATGAAGGTCGCGGAAACCACAATATGGAGGAGTAGCATGAAGAAACTCGTGATCGCCCTGGCTTCCGCCACGGCCCTCTTCGCGTCATCAGCCGTCGCGCAGGAAAAGCTCAAGATCGGTGCAGCGCCCTACGGACTCAATGCCGAATTCATGCAGATCTGGTCGGCGGCGCTTGAAGAGCACCCCGCCGTCAAGAGTGGCGAAGTCGAACTGACCGTGTTTGACGGTCGCTACGACGCGCTGGTCCAGCAGGAACAGTTCAACACGATGATCACGCAGAAGTTCAACGCGATCATCTTCGTGCCGATCGACATCGAGGCCGGCGCAACCGCCGTTCAGGCGGCGCATGATGCCGGGATCCCGGTCGTCGGATCCAACACCCGCGTCAACTCCGACCTCTTGACCGCCTATGTCGGCTCCGACGACACCGTCTCCGGCTACATGGAAGCCAAGACCGTGCTCGACAAGATCGGCTGCAAGGGCAACGTCGTCATTATCGAAGGCCCGATCGGCCAGTCGGCGCAGATCTCCCGCCTCGAGGGCAACAAGAAGGCGCTTGCCGAGTGCCCTGACGTCAAAGTTCTCGAGCAGCAGACGGCCAACTGGTCGCGCGCCGAAGCCCAGACCCTGATGGAAAACTGGCTGACGGCCCATTCAGGCCAGATCAACGGCGTCATCGGCCAGAACGACGAGATGGCGCTCGGCGCGATCGAAGCGATCAAGTCGGCCGGCCTCAAGGTCGACGACTTCGCCATTGCCGGCATCGACGGCGTGACCGATGCCCTGACGGCCGTCAAGGAAGGCACGATGACCTCGATCCTGCAGGATGCCCGCGCGCAGGCACAGGGCGCGCTCGACCTCGCGATCTTCCAGGCGAAAAAGGGTGACTACAAGCCACAGTCGGACATCTGGGCGCAGTATCCGGACATGCCGTTCAACGACGGCAAGGACAAGGAATACAACGTTCCGTGGACGCCGGTCACGACCGAAAACGTCGACAAGCTGCTCGAAGCCCGCAAGTAACGCCAACTCAAGCGGGGCGGCCTGCCCGCCCCGCTTTCCAACCGCCGAGGGAAAACGACATGACCGAGACCACACCGCAGATCGACCTCAATTTCCCGCTGACGGGCAAGGTTGCCCTCGTCACCGGCGGTGCCTCCGGCATCGGCGCGGCGATTGCCAGCGCCTTTGCCGCCAAGGGCGCGAAAGTGGCGGTGCTCGACATCAACGAGGATGTCGCGCGCACAAAAGCCGAGGCTCTCGGGGCTGATGCAAGACCCTTCGTCTGCGACGTCTCGGACCCAGCCTCGGTCAATGCGGCCGTGTCGGGCGTGGTCGCCGCTTTCGGCGGCATCGACATCGCCGTCAACAGCGCCGGCGTAGCGCTTCTGGCGCCTGCCGAAGAGCTGTCGCTCGACTACTGGGACAAGACCATCGCCATCAACCTCAAGGGCAGCTTCCTCGTCACCCAGGCCGTCGGCCGGGCGATGATCGCCGCCGGCAAGGGCGGCAAGATCATCAACCTCGCCTCGCAGGCCGGTACCGTCGCGATCGAAGACCATGTCGCCTATTGCGCCTCGAAGTTCGGCGTCATCGGCATGTCGAAGACCTTTGCGGCCGAATGGGGCAAACACGGCATCTCCGTCAACACCATCTCGCCGACCATCGTCCTGACCGAACTCGGCAAGAAGGCCTGGAGCGGCGAAAAGGGCGAAGCCGCCAAGAAGCGCATTCCGGCCGGCCGTTTCGCCTATCCCGAGGAAATCGCGGCCGCTGCCGTGTTCCTGTCGTCGGCGGGAGCCGACATGATCAACGGCGCCGATCTCTTGATCGACGGCGGCTACACCATTCTCTGACGACGCACGACCCCATCTACAGGAGACACCATGCAAAGGTTCATCAACAATCCCGACGAGGTGGTCGAGGACACCGTCAAGGGCTTCGTCAAGGCGCACTCCGACATCGTGCGCCTGGCTGACAACCCGCGCGTGGTCGTCGCCAAGGGCGCACCGGTTGCCGGCAAGGTCGGCGTCGTCACCGGCGGCGGTTCCGGCCACGAACCTGCCTTCATCGGCTACACCGGCCGCAACATGCTGGACGCGGTCGCCGTCGGCGAACTCTTTTCGTCGCCGACCGCCAAGAGCTTCCATGATGCCATCCGTGAAGCGAATGGCGGCAAGGGCGTCGTCTGCCTCTATGGCAACTACGCCGGCGACAACATGAACGTGAAGATGGCGATGAAGCTCGCCGCCAAGGACGGCATCGACGTCCTGACCGTCGTTGCCAATGACGACGTCTGCTCGGCACCGCCGGAGGAGCGCGAGAAGCGCCGCGGCGTGGCCGGCGAAATCTTCATGTGGAAGATCGGCGGTGCCAAGGCGGCTGAAGGCGCAAGCCTCGAGGAGGTGCGTGCAACCGCGCAGAAGGCCATCGACAATTGCCGTTCGATCGGCGTCGGTCTCGGGCCATGCACGCTTCCGGCGGTCGGCCATCCGAACTTTCAGATCGAGCCCGGCACGATGGAAATCGGTATCGGTCATCACGGCGAACCGGGCGTACGCGTCGAAGCGCTGAAGACCGCCGACGACGTCGCCAAGGACATGTGCCAGATCGTGCTCGACGATCACAACCTGGCGTCAGGTACCGAGGTCGCGGTGCTGGTCTCTGGTCTCGGCGCAACGCCGCTCAACGAACTCTATATCCTGAATGACACGATCGAGAAGGAAATCACCGGTCGCGGTCTTCGCATCTACCGGACCTATATCGGCAACTACTTCACCTCGCTGGAAATGGTCGGCGCCACGCTGACCGTGCTGGCGCTCGACGACGAACTCAAGGCGCTCCTCGACGTCGAGGTTCGCTGCACCACCATCCTGTGACGAAAGAGGCGCATCATGCAGACGTTTAGCAACGCCAACTCAGGCGCGATCGTGCTGTCGCTCGCAGAGCGCATCATCGAGAACCGCGCCTATCTGAGCGAGATCGACGGCAAGATTGGCGACGGCGACCACGGCGTCAACATGGCCAAGGGCTTCGGCATGGCCGCCGATCGGCTGAAGGGCAAGGAGGCAACCTTGTCCGAGGCGCTGGATACGCTCGGAACCGTGCTGATGACCGAGATCGGCGGATCCATGGGCCCGCTCTACGGGGTGATGTTCACCGAGTTCGCCGAAAAGCTCGACGGTGTGCCTGCCATCGATGCGGCAACCTATAGCCTCATGCTGCATGCCGGCCTCGAGGGCATTCAGTCGATCGGCTCGGCCAAGGTCGGAGACAAGACGCTGATCGACACGCTCGTTCCGGCCGTGGAAGCCTTTGACGGTGCGACCGCGAGCGGCAAACCGTTCGACGAGGCGCTCGATTCGCTTGTTTCCGCAGCCGAAGCTGGCCGCGATTCGACCCGCGACCTCGTCGCCAAGATCGGCCGCGCCAGCCGGCTCGGCGAGCGCTCGCTCGGCGTGCTCGACGCCGGTGCGACCTCCTGCGCGATCATCCTGAAGGAACTTTCGCTGGGCGCACGCGCACGCCTGACGTAACCCCTGCCGAAGGCGACGGCACGGTTCCGTGCCTTCGCCAGACACCTTCGCCTCCCAAGGCCGGTGCGATCCCGCTCAAAAACAGCGGGATCGCACACCGCGACGACAGTCATACCAGCTGCTGGTGCCGGCCGGCACAGATGGCTGAATGCGCGACATTCCAAATCTACTGTATAAACCTGCACTTCGATCAGACCCGACCTAAGGAACGGTGCAGTAAGGTTGCAAAAGCACGACGTTGCTTCCATGTTCACCAACCAAAACAGGGAACGAACGCAACCAGATGACATCGAAGACATCCTCACCACGCAAGGGCGGTGCGAGCAGGAGCGGCGCGACCGATACGTCGGACGCCATCCCCCTGCGCTATGGTGACGATCCCTATGTCTGGGCCTGCTGGCTCTACTACGAAGACGGAATGACCCAGGGCGAGATCGCCGATGCGATGGGCGTCTCGCGTGCGACCGTAAACAGCTACCTCGCCGAAGCCCGGGAAAAGGGCATCGTCAACATCTCGCTCGAGCCGGCGCGTCTTGCGTCGCTCACGATCGCCCAGGAACTCAAGCGCCATTTCGGCCTCGCCGACTGTCTCGTCGTTCCAAGCGACGACAACGCCCGGCCGCTGATCGACCGGCTCGGCGTGGCCGGCGCAATGGCGTTGCAGAAGCTGGTGAAATCCGGCGACACGCTGGCGGTCTCCTGGGGACGCACGGTGATGTCGGTGGGCGAGCATGCCGATGTGCATGCGCTCCAGGACGCGACCGTGGTGCAGGCGACCGGCGGCACGACGGCGGCGTTCTCCTATACGCCGGAGCTCTGCGCCGCTTCGATCGCCCGTGCGATCTCTGCGCGCTGCGTCGGCATAACCGCGCCGGCGATCGTCAAGTCGCCGGAATTGCGGCAGATGCTGCTCGACGAGCCGCTGCTGCAGGAACAATTCGCCACGCTGGCACAGGCGAACCGCATCCTCTTCGGCATCTCGTCGCTGCGCCCTAACTCGACCATCCATACCAGCGGTTTCTTCGAATCGGTCTCGCTGCAACACTATCTCGCAGCCGGCGCCGTCGGCGTCGTCGCCGGACGGTTCATCGACGAGCGCGGACGGCCCGTCGCGGGACCACTCGACGACAGGACAGTTGGGATTTCGCTCGACATGCTACGCCGGATCGGCACGCGCATTGCCGTTGCCGGCGGCTTCGACAAGGTTCCGGCGCTGCTTGCGGCGCTGCGCGGTGGTTACGCCAACGTGCTGATTACCGACGCGGCGACCGGTCACGGCATCCTCAGGGCAGACGGCGTCACCGGCCTCGACACGAGGATCTCGCAGCGGCCGAAGCTTGCCCAGACGCCCAGCTCCTACCGCACCCACGTCAAGAAGTTCCTCAACAACCCCAATGAGGTTGTCGAGGAGATGCTCGACGGCGTCGTCAGGGCACACCGGGACTATATCGAGCCGATCAACGGTTCGCATCGCGCGCTCGTTGCCAAGACCGGACCGCGGCCGGGCAAGGTCGGCCTCGTCATCGGCGGCGGCACCGGCCATGAACCCTGTTTCCTCGGTTATGTCGGCAAGGGCCTCGCCGACGCCGTGGCGGTCGGCAACATCTTCTCCTCGCCGCCGCCTGATCCGATCGTCCAATGTGCGGTTGCCGCATCGGGCGGCGAGGGCGTGCTTTTCGTCTATGGCAACTACGCCGGTGACGTGATGAACTTCGAGATGGCAGCCGAGATCGCCGAGGAAAAGGGCATCAAGGTCCGTACCGTCCTGACCACGGACGATATCGCCTCCTCGCCGATCGAGGATCGCGAGGGTCGGCGCGGCGTTGCCGGCAATTTCTTCATCTTCAAGATCGCCGGTGCTGCCTGCGATCGGGGACTTTCGCTCGACGCCTGCGAGGCCGTGACCAGGAAGGCCAACCTTCGCACCTATACGGTCGGCGTTGCGCTCGAGCCCTGCTCGATGCCGCAGACCCGACGCCACAATTTCGAGATCGGCCCCGACGACATGGAAATCGGCATGGGCATCCACGGCGAGCCCGGCGTGACCCGCGAGCACATCAAGCCGGCCGACGACATCACCGATGCGATCATGGACAACATCTTCAAGGAGATGAAAGCTTCGGCCGGAGATCGTGTCGCCGTGCTCATCAATTCGTTCGGCGCGACGCCGCAGATGGAACTCTACATCCTTTACCGGCGGGTTGCGCAGCGCCTTGCCGCCAAGAACATAGAGATTGAAGCCAACTGGATCGGCCATTATTGCACGTCTCTCGATATGGTCGGTGCATCGATCTCGATCCTCCATCTCGACCAGGAACTGACCGATCTGCTGCATCACCCTTGCGAAACGGCTTTCCTGCGTATCAATTAGCATTCCGTCAGGGACCCATGGTCAAGCATGGGTACCGGGCGTTCTGGGAGGACAGTGATGTCGGAAAATGCGGCGCGCCGCTTGGTCAGCATGTTTCAGGCGATCTCCGAGGCCGTGGAAGCCGAAAAGGATCATCTGTCGGAGCTTGACGGCGCCATTGGCGATGCCGATCACGGCACGACGATGTCGCTCGGCTTCCTGGCGGTGAAGGCCGGACTGGCCAAGCTCGACCTCGACCATGCCCAGATCTCCGACGTCATGGCGACGGCGGCGGGCGCTTTCCTCAATGCCGTCGGCGCCTCGACCGGACCGCTCTATGCCACGGCCTTTCGCCGCGCCGCACAAGCCGTCGCCGGCAAGACGGAGCTCGATCTCGCCACCTGCGCCGCCATCATCGATGCCATGGGTTCGGGGATGCGCGAGCGCGGCAAGGGACAACGCGGCGACAAGACGATGCTCGACGCCTGGCTGCCGGCAGCCGATGCCGCCGCAGCAGCCCTTGCAGACAACAAGGGAGCTGACGGTTTCTGGCGCGACGTTGTCGCTTCGGCCGAGGCCGGCGCCAACGCGACGCGCTCGATGATCGCTACAAAGGGACGCGCCGCAAGGGTGCGCGAGCGCTCGCTTGGTCATGTCGATCCCGGAGCCGCCTCGTCCGTCGTGATCCTGCGCGCCATGGCATCTTCGCTCAACAGGGCGGCCTAGCGCGCGGCGCCGACCAACAGCCGCAACCGAGGTTCGGGAGTAACGCGAACCTGTGTTCGCGAGTAACGCGCACGTGATGCCGCCGTTTGGACAAAATTTACCATCACATGCCAAGGCTGGTGAGCAGTGGGGATGTCCGGCGTTCAAGTTTTATTGAACTGCCGACAGACGAAAGCCAGCGGCAAGCGCTTGCAGCTAAAGCCGCTAGAGGTTTTATGGTCCGGTCGCCATTTCAAGGAGCCCGCATGCGGCGCATAACGAGACACCTTCTTTCCCTTTCGCCCGCAAACGCCGGCGAATTCCTGGGCAAGACGAAGCCCGCCCGGCGCGCCGCGATGGCCGCGACGATCGCCATCGCCCTTTCCGGCTGCATGTCAGCCTTTGACGAAGTTCGTGCACCGCCGCCGATCCCGGCGAAACTGATCGGCGCCATGGCCAAGAACGGCTCCAAGCCGGAAAGCCCGGTGCTCGTTCGCATCTTCAAGCAGGAAAGCGAACTCGAGATCTGGAAACAGAACAAATCCGGGCAGTATGCGCTCCTCAAAACCTATCCGATGTGCCGTTGGTCTGGAAAGCTTGGGCCGAAGACCAAGGCGGGCGACCGCCAGGCGCCGGAAGGGTTTTACCACGTGTCCGCCCGCATGCTGAATCCGAAGTCGCAATTCTATCTGTCGTTCAATCTCGGCTACCCCAACCGGCTCGAGCAGGCTCTCGGCTACACCGGTGAGGCGCTGATGGTGCATGGTGCCTGTTCGTCATCCGGTTGCTACGCGCTGACGGACCAGGGGGTCGGAGAAATCTATCCCGTCGTCCAGCGCGCGCTCGCGGGCGGTCAGGGGCAATTCCAGGTGCAGGCCTATCCGTTCCGCATGACGGCAACGAATATGGCGCGGAACAGCGGTGACCCGAACTTCAATTTCTGGAAGAACATCAAACAAGGCTACGACATCTTTGAAGCGACGAAGCGCCAGCCGAAGGTTTCGGTCTGTGGCGGTCGTTACGTCTTCAACACCGACTTTGCCAACGGCGAGCCGACCGACCCGCTTGGCGCCTGCCCTGCGACCACGGCAACATCGGACGCCGGGCTGATGGCAAGGCTGCAAACGGAAGACGCCAAGGTCGCGGGCATAGTCGCCAATCAGACGCCCGCTCCGGTGAATTCCTATGTCGATGGCGGCATGCATCCAAGCTTCCGGACGCTGCTTGAGAAAAACGGCGCTGAAAAGCTGGCCGCCAAGATCTCGGGAACTAAATACCCCATTAGCCGACCGGACGCGGCGCTGGCAGATCCCTATGCCGGCCTGTGATCGGTGGCGGCGGGAGATGAGCAGCGCTAGATGCGCCATTCCCCCGGTAGTCACCGAACACAGGTAATTGAGGTTCCCCATGCCGCAACGTGACGTCTGCCGCCGATCCTTCCTCAAGCTTTCCGCCGGCATGGCGGTGCTCGGTTTGGCGGGGTGCGGCTCGACGCGCGAGCGGGTTGCACAGCAATACGCCCCGGCGCCGGAACCGGTGCCCGCCGCCAACACCGTGCTCTCCGAGATGTATGGCGAACGGCCGGGAGAAACCTATCCTCTGCCGGCGATCCCTTACGAAAAGATCGACCCGCGATATTACAGGCAGATGGTGCCCGATCCGACGGGCGAGCGGCCCGGCACTTTGGTTGTCGATGTCGGCAACCATTTCCTCTATCGCGTCTATGAGAACGGCCAGGCGATGCGCTACGGCGTCGGCCTCGGCCGGGCCGGCTTCGCCTGGGCCGGTCGCGGCGTCATCCAGTACAAGCGGCCTTGGCCGCGCTGGAAACCGCCGAACGAAATGGTCGCACGCCAGCCGGAACTGCAGCAGTACAGCATCGAGGCCGGCGGCATGGAGCCGGGGTTGAAGAACCCGCTTGGCGCCCGCGCGATGTATATCTTCCAGAACGGGGAAGATACGCTTTACCGCATCCATGGCTCCCCGGAATGGTGGACCATCGGCCAGTCGGTGTCGTCGGGGTGCGTGCGCATGATCAACCAGGACGTCGTCGATCTCTATGACCGCGTGCCGAACGGCACGCCGGTCGTGGTGACGGACCTTTCGGGCGGCGGAATGGCGGCGCAAACACCGGCCCAGCCGCAGGACAATCTCCTGCCTGGCGAAGGCGGCATCCCCGGCGCACCCCCGCCGATTTATTAGGACCGGCGATGTCGACCGTGGGAGCATTCAACGCTCCCACGGTCGACAGCTGGCCTCAGATGACGAGCAGCGGCGTCTTTCCCCGGACGCGATTATAGAGGTCGATTGCGTCCTGCTGCAGCATCCGCACGCAACCGGCCGAAGCGTTCTTGCCGATCGAGCGCCACTGCGGCGACCCATGGATGCGGTAGAGCGTATCCTGGCCATCCTGGAAGATATACATCGCCCGCGCGCCGAGCGGATTGCTGAGGCCCGGATCCATGCCGCCCGCCTCGATGCCATATTTCTTCAGGTGCGGCTGGCGCGCGACCATGTCGTCCGGCACCGTCCAACGCGGCCACTTGCGCTTCCAGTGCACGACCGCCCTGCCCTTCCAGGCGCGTCCCTGTGCGCCAAGACCGACGCCATAGCGGATCGCCTTGCCGCCGGGCAGCACCCAGTAGAGGAACATCTTCTGCGTATCGACGACGATCGAATAGGCCGGCTCGTTGGTCGCATAGGCGACCTCCTGCCGCAGGAATTCCGGCTTTATCGCATCGAACTGCACCCCCGGAACATCATAGCCCTCGTCCTTGACCGGACCGTAGATCTGGGCGTAATCGAGCTTTGGCGCCGGCTCATCCTTGCGCTCAAGCTCGATCGGGGCCTTCTCTGGCGGGGTGATGACGTGCTTGCTGGTCTTGTCGGCGGCATTTGGCTCGAGACCGGGCTTGGGGACCTGTGTGCAGGCGCTCAAAATAGAGCTTGCGACCACTGCAAGCAGTGATCGGCGGGACAATTGAAAAGACACTTTTTTATTCCGGGTTGGATGTATGCGAGGAGAGAGTTGTGGCTGTTGGTCCCATTCGTGACCGAAATGTGGTCAAAGCCGATCTCTTTGGTGGATGATCCTCGCCAGTCGCTCGCCGCCAACTGAGTGTTGCAAAATTCACCCGGTCGGGCGCGAGCGGGGAGTCATCCTGACGGCAGACGGAAGCGGCATGTCGCGTTCAGCCCAGCAGTTGGTCTAAAGCATATCGCGCAAAAGTGCGCAGCGGTTTTGCGATGACGACATGCACAAAAACAAGAGCTTAAAGCGCGCAAGCGAATCCTGGAAATCGCGACGCGCTTTAGGTGAAAGCGTCCTTCCGCAGCACACTCTCGGCCTGCTCCGAGCTCATCTCGAACACTTTTCTGCCTATCTCGAACCCGAAACCGTTGCGAGCGAATGCGGACAGCTCCTTGGCCTTGCGCTTGTCGTCGAGCTCGCCGCGGCGGAAGGGGCCGAAAGCGCGCTTGCGAGCAAAGACCACGGCAGCAAACAGATCGTCGGTCTCCTCCAGCGCCACGGCGGCGGTTTCCCTGTCGATGCCCTTCGCCGAAAGCTTCTGCGCAATCGCCCGTTTCGACTTCCCGCTGCGCACCGCCGACTGCGTGCTGAGCTGCGCATAATCCGCGTCGTTCAGGGCATTCAGATCATAGGCGAACTTGACCGCGAACTCGGCAACGGCCTTGAGCTGCTGCTGGCTGATATCCTCGAACTTCTGTCGCGCCTTCCGGGTGATGGCGTCGAACAACTGTTTCTCCGTCATCATCTGTCGTTCGAGGCGATAGACCGCCGAATTGCGCGCCCAGGACAGCATGCGCGCGGTCGGCGCGTCGGAGGGCGGCGTGTCAGAAGGCGGATCGTCTGCTTGTAGATCGTTTGATGTCACGGGGTGGGCGGGCTCTTTTGGGATGCGCTTGATGGGCGATATTTCGCCCACAGAGATAGCCGCAAACGTGGCGCTTCGGTAGTCGCCACGGGCGGGATTGATTGCGGTAACGCTAGCCCGGCATTTTGCGACCGGAAACCGATGGGCATTTCAGCCATTGCCAACCGGGCCTTTGCAATGTGATCTGCGGCTGATATGTTCCTAATTCGTTCCCCGTCGTGAATCTCTCATATCGAGCGCGGGGATGCCTCGGCGTCGCCCGCAGGGCCGAGCAATCGGTGCCAGCGTTCAGCGCGAGAGGTAGAATCGGCAGAGACTTACCGGGGACTTCGGCGTGGCGGCGGCCTATCTGGAAAAATTGAATGATCGACAGCGCGATGCCGTCGAATTTGGCGTAACCGCACCCGGCGAAACGATTGCAGGGCCACTCCTGATCATCGCCGGCGCCGGGTCGGGCAAAACGAATACGCTCGCCCATCGTGTTGCCCACCTCATCGTCAATGGCGCCGACCCCCGCCGCATCCTGCTGATGACGTTTTCGCGCCGTGCGGCCTCCGAAATGGCGCGACGGGTCGAGCGCATCTGCGCCCAGGTGCTTGGGGCAAACGCCACTGTTGCCACCGATGCGCTCACCTGGGCCGGAACATTCCACGGCATCGGCGCGCGCCTGCTGCGCATCTATGCCGAGCAAATCGGCTTGAATGTCGATTTCACGATCCATGACCGGGAAGACAGTGCCGACCTGATGAACCTTGTCCGGCATGAGCTCGGCCTCTCGAAGACCGAGAGCCGCTTCCCGACCAAGGGCACCTGCCTGTCGATCTACTCGCGGGCGGTCAACTCCGAGACGCCGCTGAGCGAGGTCTTGCGCGCGCACTATCCCTGGGTTTCCGGTTGGGAGGAGCAGTTGAAGCAGCTGTTTTCCTGTTATGTCGAGGCAAAGCAGACGCAGAACGTGCTCGATTACGACGACCTGCTGCTCTACTGGGCGCAGACCGTCAGCGTGTCGGAACTGGCCGAGGACATCGGCAACCGTTTCGACCATGTGCTGGTCGACGAATATCAGGATACCAACCGGCTTCAATCATCCGTGCTGATGGCGTTGAAGCCAGGCGGCAGGGGCCTGACGGTCGTGGGCGACGATGCCCAGTCGATCTATTCGTTCCGGGCAGCGACAGTGCGCAACATCCTGGATTTTCCGGGCGAGTTCACCCCTCCGGCCGACGTCATCACGCTTGATCGAAACTATCGTTCCACCCAGACGATCCTTGCCGCTGCCAACGGCGTCATCGATCTCGCCCGGGAACGCTTCACCAAGAACCTCTGGACCGAGCGGCAGTCGGCGGAAAGGCCCAAGCTGCTGGCGGTCGCGGATGAAGCCGACCAGGCGCGCTATATCGTCGAGAAGGTTCTGGAGAACCGAGAGATCGGCATGACGCTGAAGCAGCAGGCGGTGCTGTTTCGCTCGTCGAACCACAGCGGGCCGCTCGAGGTGGAGCTGACCCGGCGCAATATCCCCTTCGTGAAATTTGGCGGGCTGAAGTTTCTCGACAGCGCCCATGTCAAGGACATGCTGGCGGTGCTCAGGTTTGCGCAGAACCCGAGGGATCGGGTCGCCGGCTTTCGCCTGCTGCACATGATCCCCGGTGTCGGCCCGCAGACTGCCGGCAAGATCCTTGACGCGATCGCCGCAGATCCGGAACCGCTGGCAGCCCTCGGGGAGATCCCCGCCCCGCCGCGTTCCGGCGACAACTGGCGGGATTTCGTCACCCTGATCGAAGGGCTGCGCAAACAGGCAGGCGGCTGGCCGGGTGAAATTGCCCAGGCACGCGAATGGTACGAGCCGCATCTCGACCGCATCCACGAGGATGCCGACACCAGAAAGGCCGACCTCCTGCAACTGGAGCAGATCGCCGGCGGCTATCCGAGCCGGGAACGCTTCCTGACCGAACTGACGCTCGATCCGCCTGATGCGACCAGCGACCAGGCCGGCGTGCCGCTGCTTGATGAGGACTATCTGATCCTTTCGACGATCCATTCGGCCAAGGGGCAGGAATGGCGCTCGGTCTTCATGCTCAATGTCGTCGACGGCTGCATCCCCTCCGATCTTGGCGTCGGCACCACGCATGAGATCGAAGAGGAGCGCCGGCTGCTCTACGTCGGCATGACACGGGCAAAGGACAGCCTCACACTGATCACCCCGCAACGGTTCTTCACGAGCGGCCAGCATGCGCAGGGCGATCGCCACGTCTACGCCTCGCGCACGCGGTTCATTCCGGCAACGCTCCTGCAGTTCTTCGAGACGGCATCCTGGCCGGTGGTCAGCGCCTCAGCGTCCGAGCGCAGCGCCAGGCAGATCCGCATCGATGTCGGCGCGCGCATGCGGACCATGTGGAAGTAAGGAGCGGCACGTGGCCGAGCCTAGCGACAACGTGATCGGAAGACAGACTACAGCCGATGCGACGGGAACGGAGCGGCAGCGCAAGATCATCCATATCGATATGGACGCCTTCTATGCTTCGGTCGAACAGCGCGACAATCCGGAGCTGCGCGGCAAGCCGGTTGCTGTCGGCGGCGCGGCTGCGCGCGGCGTTGTCGCCGCGGCAAGTTATGAGGCGCGGAAATATGGCGTCCATTCCGCCATGCCCTCGGTGACGGCAAAGCGAAAATGCCCTGACCTCATCTTCGTCAAGCCGCGCTTCGACGTCTATCGGAGCGTGTCGCAGCAGATCCGCGAGATTTTTGCCGAATATACGCCTGTCATCGAACCCCTGTCGCTCGATGAGGCCTATCTCGACGTGACCGACAATCTGAAGGGCATGGAGATCGCGACCGAGATCGCCGAGGAGATCCGCGCGAAGATCAAGGCAACGACGAACCTGACGGCCTCGGCCGGCGTCAGCTACAACAAGTTCCTCGCCAAGATGGCGAGCGACCAGCGAAAGCCGGACGGGCTGTTCGTCATCACGCCCAAGAACGGGCCGGCTTTCGTCGAAGCGCTTCCAGTGAAAAAGTTCCATGGCGTCGGGCCGGCAACGGCCGAGCGGATGAAGCGCCTGGGTATCGAAACCGGCTTCGATCTGCGGCAGCAGACCCTGGCGGTCCTGCAGGAGCATTTCGGCAAGTCCGGGCCGTATTTCTACGGCATCGCCCGCGGCATCGACGAACGGCGGGTGCAGCCAGACCGGGTGCGCAAATCGGTTGGTGCGGAAGACACATTCGTCGAGGATATTTTCGAGTTCGAACCGGCATGCGCCGAGTTGCTGCCATTGGCCGACAAGGTCTGGCGCTACTGCGAGGCGCAGGGGATGAGCGGAAAGACGGTGACCGTCAAGGTGAAGTACTCAGACTTTACCCAGGCGACACGCAGCAGGACGCTCGGCACACCGGTCGCAGGAGCGTCCGAGATCCTTGAGGTTGCGGTTTCGCTGCTGGTATCGGTCCATCCGTTCAAGCGCGGCGTACGCCTGCTGGGGGTCACGCTATCGTCGCTCAATGGCAACGAGGAAGAAGCCCGCTCGCAGCTGGAACTTTCTTTCTGAAGATTATCCCATGCCAAAAGAAAAAAGCCTGCCGCGGGAGGAGGTGCGGCAGGCTTTCAAAAGGATTGAATGGCAACCGGGAGGAGGAGTGTCGCCATTCCGGCAAGCGCTCTTTGGGAGGAGGAGAAAGCACTTGCACACTCGAAGTCCTGCGGGAGGAGATGCATCGCTTCGATGAGTTGACTATACAAGAAACCTACCGATTTCGTAGATCTGACTTCGCAGACCAGCCATGCGTGGAGCGCCGGTCAGGCGGCTCAGCGCACCTTGAAGCGGTCGAAGGCTGTCAGCCGCACCATCGGCGGATCGGCCTCGTTCCAGCGATAGATTTCGGTTCTGAGGTAGCGCAGCTCCTCGTCCAGCCCCTCTTCGCCGATCTCGATCCACCAGGATTTTGGGCGCCCATCGCTGCCGTCGGACCAGCGGTAGCCGCGGCCCTTCAGATGATCCTTCATCTCGAAGGGGCTGTTTTCCGCATAGAGGCGAACGCGCGATCGCTGGCTTGCCGCGTAGAGCTCGGCAAAAGGTGTCTCTTGCGTATCATCGGCTGGGCCCGCAATCACCTCGAGCAGGGCAAAACAATCGTCGACGGCGCGGTGGCCGTCGTGGAAATATCCCGCCTGGCCAATGAGGTAGCCGAGCTTGGTGCCCTCGAAGCCGCGGTCGCTCCAGCCGATCTCGGAGACCGAGCAGGCCCAGGCCTTCTTCTCGAAGATCGGCGAAAAAGCTTCGCAAAACGGCCGGTCGAACCCGGCATTGTGGGCCATGATCAGATCGGCGCGCTCAATGATCGCCTGAAGCCGGGCAACATCGATGGTTTCGCCGGCGACCATTTCGTCGGTAATGCCGGTGATGCGCGTGATCTCGGCTGGAATGGAGCCGCTCGGCTGCCGCAGACCGCCATAGACGTCGATCACGTCGCCGATGGCCCCGTGAGCGTCAAAGGTGAACGCAATGACGCCGATCTCGATGATCTCGTCCTTGCGATGGTTGAGGCCGGTGGTCTCGGTGTCGAGGATGACGCCGACGAGCGGAAACTCGGCGCGCGGCGCGGCCACGACGGGGCGCGGCTCCAGCTTTTGCAGAACGCGGTAGCGACCCGTCGCCTCTAGATGATCGACCATGGCGCCGGCGCTCATGCCGGCAGCCGCGCGTGAGGACGCGCGCTTGGAGCGTGCGCCCTTCTCGTCCGGATCGGACGAAACAAACATGTCGTATTGCAATGCCATCAGCCCTTCTCCCGGAACTTTTGGCGAAAGGGAAGACCGAGCGCCCATCGCGCCATCACTTTCCCGCACTGTCAACAACCTGTGGCGAGCGGGCCGGATTTAACCCGGGAAAACCTGTGAGCGGACCGCCAATCGGCAAGATCTCGGCCCGGAAGGGTCGAACGGGCGCCACTCACTGCGCCCGCGATGGTTCCGGTTAGCCGAGCGCGGCAACAGCCTCGATCTCGAACAGCATCCCGTCAAGCGCCAACCGCGGCACCGGGATCAGTGTGCATGTGGGTTTTGCGCCCTCACCCAGCGCCGCTTCCATTTCAGCGCCGAAGATATGCAACCGTTCTTCGGAGTGGTCGACGATCAGCACCGTCAGCTTGACGATGTCGCTTGTATCAGCGCCCGCGGCACCAAGCGCGCTGCGCAGATTGGCGAGCGCCTGGCGGACCTGCAGTCGGAAATCCGGATCGAGAGCCCCTTGCACGTCCTCGCCTCCCTGGCCGGCGACAAAGACCAGCCGCACGCCCGCCGGGACCAGGCCGACATGGGAGTAACCATTGACCGATGCATCATAAAGCCCAGGTGGATTGAAAAGGCGAATAGGCGATTTTGTAGTTGTAGACGACATTTTTTGCTTTCCGTTGTTGCACGACGAAGCCGTGGAAACGCCGTATGGAGGATCGCCGACGTTGTGGGTCGGCGTGCCGGACAGCGCGTTCAGGCTCCATATCGTTTTGACGATCCAGCAATGCTTCCCGTGACGCGGGCGAGTGGATTTCTTTTTGGCTGCGAGCGTTCGCATTTAGACACAGGCGGTCACGGGTGCCGGATCCCGCGCGACGCGATGATTGAACTGCTTGCGTTCGAACAGGGCAGATCGGGTAGCTTCTTGCCCAACCCGACGACGGCCTTGATTGCTTTAACAGCAATGGCGTAGCTAGAGGCAGTCGGTTCGACAAATCGGTCCAACCGTCTCCGCATCACAGCGAAAGGTGCCCCATGAACGAAGAACCGAAAATCGTCCTGTCCCCGCTCTCGCAGGAGTTCTCCCGCGACGGCATCACTGTGACCGTCGAAATCTCCCGGATCGAGGACGGCAACGAGTGGGCGCTGGAAGTCATCGATACCCAGGGCATGTCGACACGCTGGGAGGATCTGTTCGCAACGGATGCCGCAGCGCTCGCCGAATTTCTCAGCGCCGTCGAGCAGGATGGCATGTCCGTGTTCGTGATGCCCTCGGCGCTGCATTGACGAGCTACCATATTTTCCGGCACCGGGCCGAACGGCGCCACGACCGATAAAGTGACCGGCGCCGGTGCCGGTGCCGGTGCCGCTCCCGGCTTGAGTCTCCTGCCATTGAAAACGCCCGAGCCGGCTCTCACGCCAATCGCTCGCTCAGGGCAGACGTGCGAAGACGGGTGGTGTTCAACAGGCCGGCCGCCTGGATCAGCGGGTAAGCGGCAGCTGCTATGTGCGAATTGATCCGGTGCAGGTCACCAATAAGATCGATGAACAGAGCATTGCTTCTAAGACTGATGCCCTTTTCCATGCCTTCCCGGCCGAGATGCTCATTGATCGCGCGCTCCTCGAGCGCGCGGAAGCGATCTTTCTGGGATGCCAGGCGGGCGGCAGCGCCGACGTCGCGCGACGAAAGAGCCACCGGCACAAGGCGTAATGACACCGCGACCTCGTCGCAGAGCATATCGAGGGCCTCGCGCTGGCTCGGCGCCAACTGGATGTCCTGCTTGATCTTTGCCCGGATGCGGTCGGCGAGGTTGAGCTTGATCACATCACCCGCATGTTCGAGATTGCTGGCAAAAAGCATGATCTCAAAAGCGCGGCGCGTATCGCCACCCGACAGTTCGCCCTGGGCCAGCCGGCCGAGATAGGCATGGACCGACGCCATGTAGGTGCCGAGCTTGAAATCGATGGCGTTGACCTCCTTCAATGTCTCCAGCCGACTGGACGACAGTGCCGTGAGCGACATCTTGAACATGCGCTCCAGCAGTTCGCTCATCCGTATTGTCTCCATCGTCGCATTGGAAAGCGCGACGGCCGGCGTCGTCAACGAAGCGCTGTCGAGATAGCGCGGTGTGGCCAAGGGATCATCGGCGGCCGAAGCATTGGGGATCAACCGGTCGACGAAGTGCACGACGACGGGCGAGATCGGCAGGAACACGGCGGCGACCGTCAAGTTGAACGCCGCATGGAGTCCGACCGCGACATGCAAGGGGTCCAGCGGCACACCGGCGGCAACATCGACGATCTGTCGCGCCAACGGCAGCAGCGCGATTGCCAGAAGGCCGCGGCAAAGCAGATTGGCGACCGGGAGCCTTCGGGCGATGGATGGCTGGTCGAGGGTCGCGCTGACGGCCGGCAGGCCGCCGCCGAAATTGACGCCGAGGATCAGGGGCACGGCACCGACCACTTCCAGACTGCCATTGGTCAGCAGCGAAGCGATCAACAGAATGACCGCGAGCGTTGAATGGCAGAACCAGGCGAGACCGGCGCCGACGAGGAACCCGAGCACCGGCTCGTTGGCGATCGCAGCGAGAACATCGTGAAACAGCGTTGCCTCCCGCAGGGGAGCGGTCGCCGCAACGATGACCTTCAGCGCCAGGAGCATGAGGCCGAGGCCCATCATGATGCGGCCGGCGTTTCGCGGGCGAAACTCGCCCGACGCTCCGAAGGTGAGATAGCCGGCAAACAGAAAAAGCGGCGCCATCGTCGTTGCCAGCGACGAGCCCGATGCGAAAAGGCCGGATACGAACGCCGAGCCGATATCGGCACCGAGGAGAACCGCAAGGCCGGTCGTCGCCCCGATCGCACCGGCACCAGCCAGGCCAGCGATAATGAGGGCCATGGCCGTGGCGCTGCCGAGAACGGCGGTGGCGGCTATGCCGCCACCGAATGCGGTCAGCCGGTTGGACAGGCGCTGCTCGACGAACCGCTGCAGCCGATCGCCCCATCCGCGCATGACGCCGGTTCTAACCATCCGCACACCCCAGAGGAGGAGCGCGACGCCGCCGAGCAGCTCCACAATGACAAACGTTCCGGAATTCATGTCCAGCGAGGCCCTTCCGCTCGAAGCGATCAATCGGCGACGGAAATGTCGGGAGCGACAGATCCGATGTTGTAGCCTTCGAGCTGCGCAGCAGATCGGTCCGGCACGGGGAAGTTCAGGATGGTTGCCGTGCCGGGGGTAACGGGAACGACGCGCGAGGGCGGCAGGTCCAGAAACTCGTGGCAGGCTGCGCGAATGACCCCGCCATGGGCGACCACCAGCAGGTCGCCATCCGTGCGCGACATCCAGTCACGAACCCCGTCGGCGACGCGATTGCGAAAGGCGATCCAGGTTTCGGCGTTGGCGGGCGTGAAGGTGCCGGCGCGCCAGGCGGTGTAGTCCTCCGGGCGCTCGGCGATCAGCTCCGGCTTGCGACGCCCCGTCCACTCGCCCATGTCGAGCTCGCGAAACCGCTCGTCGGACGGCGCGTCCGGATGTCCGATCAGCGCGACGGTCTGCCGTGTCCGGCCGAGATCCGATGCGATGATACGGGCGGGCTGCAGCGCCTTGGCATAGGGGCGGAAACGCCGGACCTGGGCAACGCCGCGTTCAGACAGCAGCGAGTTGTCCTGGCCCTGCAGCCGTTGTTCGGCGTTCCACTCGGTTTCGCCATGGCGCATGAGGATCAGCCTCATTGATTTATCCTTTCTCCGCTGACGGCAAAGACAGCGTCAGGGGTCCTGATGAATGACAGTGTGACGGCGTCCCCGGGCATTGCGCTGAAGTAACCCTCCGCCATGCCGGTGATGCGCAGATCGCCGAGCATGGCGGTGACCATCGTGCGTCCGGCGATCGGTGCTGCCTCGGCAAACCGCGCGGTGACCGACGGTTTGTCCGGCACCGCGCCGACGCAGACGTCCTCGGCCCGATAGAGAAGCTGCACCTCTGGATGGCCAGCGGCGATCGAGCCCGACACCAGTGGCGTATCATTGAACACGAAAGTCTCTCCCACCCGGCGCGCCGGTAAGAGGTTGGCCGGCGGCGTGCCGAGAAAGGTGGCGACGAAGGTCGTTGCCGGGTTGCGCAGCAACTCGATCGGCTTGCCGAACTGCTCGACACGACCATTGTTGAGCACGGCCACATGCGTCGCCATGGTCATCGCCTCCACCTGATCGTGGGTGACATAAACAGACGTGGCGCCCGTTGCCCGGTGGATGCGCATCAATTCGCTGCGCATCTCGATGCGCAGCTTGGCATCGAGGTTCGACAGCGGCTCGTCGAACAGCAGGATGCTGGGTTCGGGCGCGATCGTGCGGGCGATTGCCACGCGCTGCTGCTGGCCGCCGGAGATTTCCGCAGGATAACGTTCGGCAAGGGCACCAATGCCAAGTAGGGCAAGCACCTCCTTGACGCGGCGGTCGCGTCTTTCGCGCGGCCATCGCGCGACCTTCAACGGCCAGGCAATGTTGCCGGCGACGGTCATATGCGGCCAAAGGGCGTAGCTCTGGAAGACGAGGCCGGCGTTGCGGCGGCCGGCGTCGGCGATGACGCCTCCCGCACCACTGGAGACCGTCTGGCCGACAAAGGCGATCTCGCCTTCGCTCGGCCCCTCCAAGCCCGCCAGCATTCTGAGCAATGTCGACTTGCCGCACCCGGACGGGCCAACGAGCACCAGGAACGAGCCAGCCGGAACCGAGATGTTGACATCCTTGACGGCGGTGAAGGCGCCAAATCGTTTGACGAGGTTGCGGATCTCAATGGCGTCCGCAGCGCCGGTTGCTAGGGCGTTCATGACTCTTTCCATTTCTGGACGCGGTTCTGGAGGCCGTGGGCCAGAAACGAGGCCGCAAGGCAGACAAAAAGGATGACGAGGGTGATGGCGTTGGCAAACTGCATGAAGCCCTCGGCAGCGTAACGATAAGCGACCATGCTGAGGACGGGCGACGTCGCGGTGAACAGCAGCACGACCAGCGAGAGATCGCGCACCATCTTGACGAAGACGAGGATCGCGCCGGCAAACAGGCCGCGGATCGCCAAGGGGAAGATGATCGCAAACAATCGGCGAAGCAGACCCGCCCCGGTCAGCCGCGCGCTTTCCTCGATATCCGCTGAGATTTGGCCAAGAACCGACCGACCAGACTGCACGGCAAAGGGCAGATTGTGGGCGGACGCCGCGATCACCAGCAGCGCGAAAGTGCCGTATAACGAAGGCAGCGGACCAATTGGCGCGCCGAAGAGGGCGATGTAGGCCGCCGCAAAGGCAATGCTCGGCACCAGAAGCGGAACGAAGGCAAGCTGGCTGAGGATCGTGGCGAGCAGACTGCCGCGTCGCTGGACGATCGTATAGGCGAGCGCCAGCCCGAGCAGCATTGTCGTCAGCGCGACGACAAGGCCGAGGCGGATGGTATTCCAGATCGCGTCGATCAGCACGGGATTGCGGAAGATGCCCGCCTGCCCCTGGGCAATTTCGCCGCCGCCTTCGCCGATCCAGAAATGCAGCGTCCAGTTCGAAAACAGGGCCCCGCTTTGAGGCGCAAGGCTTGAGGCTGCAAGCACCAGGACCGGCGTCACCGTGGTCAGCAGACCGATGAGCACGGCTACGGCAAAGAGCGGCCAGCGCCAGGCGCCAAGGGGAAACCGTTTCGTGCGTCCGCCCTTGCCGGTGACCGTGATGAAGGCCTTGCGGCCGGAGACGATGCGGTCCGATATCCAGAGGAACAGTGCTGAAACGGCGATCAGCAACAGCGCAAGCACGAAGCCGCGCTCGTTCTGGCCGGTTTCGATCATGCCGAAGAGGCGGGTCGAAAGCGTCTGCATGCGCACCGGCAATCCCAGGAGCGCAGGTGCGGCGAAATTGGCAACGGCACCAGCAAAAGTGAGCGAGGCGGCGGCGATCAGCGCTGGCGTGACGACGGGCAGGATGATGCCGAAGAAGATGCGCGGGCGTTTCGCACCCGCCATTTGGCCCGCTTCAACGAGATCGGCTCCGACCGAGCTCAAGGCCGCTGCGATGATCGTATAGGCCAGCGAATAGTAGTGAGCGATCAGCACGATCGCGGTCGGCACCAGCCCCCAGGCGAGCCAGTCGGGAATGGCAAGGCCATTGGTTTCGAAGAAGCCGGCGGAGCCGCCGAGCCGTGAGTTTCGAAACAGCGTTCCCCAGGCAAGCGCCGCGGCGAAGCTCGGGATCATGTAGGGCAAGCTTGCCATCAGCCCGAGCAGGCGGCGTCCCGGCACGTCGGTCAAGACCACCAGCCAGGCGAGAAACCCGCCAAGAATGAGACAGCCGCTGGCAACGCCGAAGCCGAGAACCATGGTGTTGAACAGCGGCCGCCACCAAAGATTGAAGGACAGCGGGCTGACAAGCACCGCCTGCCACGCTTCGATCCCTGCCGGTGTCAGCGTCGACACGAGGATGCGGAGGAGAGGCGCCACCACCAGAATGGCGACGATGGCAATGAGGATGGCCGGCATGATGAAACCTGATCGGAGCAGCCGGCTACCGCCCGATGGCACGAAGGTTGATGTCGATGTCATTTGCGAACCTCGGCGTTTGCCGGCGCGGCCCTACTGCCTGTTTCCTTAAATCCTATTCGATTTAAGGATGAAAACATGGAGCAATTCAAAGCGCTACAGCGACCTTTGCGCCTCCAATAAGACGCGCGGCACTGTAGTTGCACCGGCAAGCAGCCCATTATTGAAGCGTGATGATGAGATCGGAGACGCGCCCGCGGGCAGCGGCGGTCTTTGCCGGGTCGATGGTCCAGGCCTTCAGCTCGCCGAGTTTGACGGAGTCCGGATGGTGGGCGATGGTCGTGCGCGTGGCATAGTCGCCGGGAACGTTGAACGGCTCGAAGCCGGCACCTCCCGTCGGCGTGTCGTCGCCGAACATGAAGTCGATCAGCAACCGGGCGGCGGCCGGATGCGGCGCCTTTTCAGCAATCGTCAGAACGGCCGGAAACAGGATGCCGTTGGCGGGCTCGACATTGTTGGCGACTTGCAGTGCCCAGCCTTCCTTCTCATTGTCACGCCGGTCCGAATAGGTGCCGAAGCCGACGGGAGGGTTCTTGGCAGTGGCATCGCCGACGGACTTGTTGAGCACGTCGCTATTGGGGACGAGGATCAGGTCGTTGGCAAAGAGGTCCTTGATGAACTGCTCGCCGGCGCCCTGAAGATCGGCATCAACGGCAATGTCCTTGCCGAACTGCGCCTTGTAGGCCGCGGCCATCTCATCCGGATGGAGCGCAATCTCCGTCAGGAGGTCGAGCAGTTCGCCGCGCTGGCTCGGATCGACCATCAGCACCTTGCCCTGCCACTCCGGCTGGGTCAGCTGCCACAGGTTGGTAACCGGTGAACCCCCGGGAAAGGCTTTCTCGTTGTACATCAGCACCTTGGTCGAAAGACGCTGGGTGAGCAGCGGCCCCTTGTAGCGATCGTCGATCTGGGCGGCGACGCGCGGCGGCACATAGTTGACGATGCGCTTGGCTTCGAGAAGCTTGCTGAAGACGACGGGCGTGTCGGCGATATAGAGCACGTCGACGGCATGAACGCCTGCCTGCTGCTCTGCCTCCAGACGCGCGATCTGCTTTGTCGAGCTCATGTCGAGGCCGATCAGGTCGACGCCCGGATAGGCCTCCTCGAAGGCTTTCTCGATCTTGGCGATCCGGCTCGACAACGAAAAGACGGTGACGCTGCCCTCCTTCTGCGCAAGCGGCAGCAGTTGTTCGGGCGTCATGCTATCCAGATCTGCCGCCATTGCTGCCGTGGGCAGCACGACGCAGGCCGCAAGCGCGGACTTCATCAGTCGCTTCAACATGGTTTCCTCCTCCATTTTCCCCAGTCAATCGAAGTCGTTGAACAGCTCCGACAGTTTCTCCAGCCTGCCGATCACCTCGCGTTCATGCCTGCCGGCAATCGTCAGGACGATGCCGTTGACGATGGCAAAGGGGATGGTCGGTGTCTGAAACTCGCTTCCCGAACGCCCCCGCGGCGCGGCCAGCATCAAGTCCGCAATCGGCTCCATCAGCGGTCCGGCAAGGTCCGAAATCAAAATCGTTCGCGCGCCGACGCGCCGGGCATGCTGCACCAGCGGCGCATAGCTTTGCGGCTGCTTGCGAAAGGCGAGCGCAATGACGACGTCGCTCTTGTCCATGCTGACCATGCGCTCGGCGATGTCCCGGCCGCGGCCGGTGAGCGCGATCGTCGTCATGCCGAACCGGTCGAGGCGACGCTGCAGGAAGCCGGCGACGGACTGTGCGTGCCCCTGGCCAAACACGAACACCCGGCGCCCTTCGAAGATGATGTCGGCAGCGAGATCCACATCACTTTGCGGCACCGAGCGCGCGAGCGTTTCCAGGGCCGAAATCTCCGCGGCAATCAGATCGGTCAGATAATCGCCGTGCTCGACCTTGGCGACCGAGCGGCGCATGCGGGTCGCGGCATCCTGATCATCAAGCACCTCGCGCTGCAGCTGTGCGCGCAGATCCGGAAAGCCGCGGTAACCCAGCTTCTGCGCCAAACGGGTGACCGTCGCCTCATGAACGCTGGCCCGCTGCGACAGCTGCGGGCCGGACAGAAACGCAGCCTCCGCCCGGTTCTCGAGCATCGTCGCGATCAGCTTTTGGTCGGCCTCGGTCAGCCTTTTCGATTGTGCCTTTATGCGATCGATGAGTGTCATGGCGCTCTACAAGTTTCTTTGCATGACACATCGTTCAAGCAAACGACCTTGCAGTCAAGGCGACACCCGCAAGAATCCTTGCAAGGCTCTGCAAGGCTTGGCCCAGCACTCGAAAATCAGTCTAATCTCTAGGGTTTCCCGCGGCTATCGGACGAAATCCACGCCAAAGTGGGCAGAAAACTGGCGCTTGCGACAGTGTGGAACGTCGCCGACAAAAATCTTTGCAAAGACCCGCAAAGGAATGGACGCCGTGCTGCCGCTCATTGCAGAACGGCGGTCGAAGGCGCGGGCGGCTGCAAGGTTGTCGGCAGCGACGCATCGGCCCGGGCAGCATGACATTCACTGGCGGCCTCGACGTTCAACGGCGACCGGTGGGGAAGCTTTCCGGGAAGCGAGGCAACAGAGCTCCCGCGACGACGAGGGAAGGAGCGCAAGCGAAGCGCCCTTCGCACCGTTCAGGCCTCGAAATCGCCGAACACATCCTGCAGCCGCGTCAGCATGCCGACCCGTTCGCTGACCTCGTCACCCAGGACGACGATGATGTTGCTGAGCATCAGGTCCATGACGGCAATAGTCGTGGCAGCACCATCCCACAGGGGGCCATGCGAGCCCGGGACCACAAGGCAGATATCCGACACCTCTGCTGCCCAGGGGCAATATTCGTCCGTGTAGAGGATGACCTTGACGCCGGCCCGGCGCGCCTCCATCGCGAGCGGCTTCGCCTTGGCGGCAAAGCGGCGCACGTCGTGCAGAAAGAGCACGCGGCCCTCCACCGAACCATCGAGCAGTTCCGAATAGGTTCCGTTCAGGCCATCGACGAATTGCACCCGCGAGCGGGTATAGGAGAGCTGGCTGGCAAAATACTGAGCGATACCGCGCACGTTCTGATAGGCGGCGACATAGACTTCGCTGGCACCGATCAGCGCGTCGATCGCCTGCTGCCATTCCGGCGAGGTCGTCAACTCGTAGACCATGCCGAGATTGTTGATCTGCTCCTGAATCAAGCCTGCAAGCAGCTTGCCCTCGCGAATGTCTTCGCGCAGCCTGTCGACCGGACCCTTCACCTGCCAGGCCGGGTTGGAGCTGCCGCGCCGCAGCTCGTGCTTCAGCTGGTCGAGGCCGTCGAAGCCCATGCGCCGGAGGTAGCGCCCGACGGTCATCGGCGACAGCTCGAGACGGCTTGCGATCGACTTTGCCGTTTCGAACGGGATCTCCGCCAGATTGCGCTCGATGTAATGGGCAATCAGCTTGTCGGATTTCGACCGCCTGAGTTCCTCGCTCTGCACGAGCTTCAGGATTCGTTGTGCCACGTCCCCTCCCCGGAGATACTTCCGCCCGCTGACAGCGCCGCGCGTCGGATATGACGCGCAAACGACGCTGCAACGCCTTTTAACTTGCGGCAGGCGGGCGGAATTGCCGATCTTTGTCGCCGCTACTGCGCCGTCTTCACCTTCGTCCAGACACGATCGAGCTGGCGCACGCCGGAGCCCAGGTCCTCGAAGATCTGGAGCCGTTGCATCGTTTCGGGCGTCGGATTGATTTCCTTGCTATTCTTGATCTGGTCGGGGGTCAATTGCCGTGCCGGTACGTTGGCGGTGCCGTTGGTCTGCTGGGAGACGTTGAGCGCGGCGACTTCCGGACGGGTGTAGAACTGCAGGAACTTAATGGCGCTATCCTTGTTCGGCGCGGTCTTCAGGACGCAGATATCCTCCTGGTACATGGTCGCGCCTTCCTCGGGGATCACGTAGCCAAGGTCCTTCTGGTTGGCAAAGACGTCGACCATCGCGCCGACGAAGAAATGACCGGCGGCGACGTCGCCGGACTGCACCATCGGCCGGGTATCGTAGGTGAAGGCAGCGACGTCAGGTTTCATCGCGATGATCGTATCGGCCGCCTGCTGCAGCTCGGCGGGGTCGGTCGAGTTGACCTTGTGGCCGTTGAGGATCAAGCCCACGGCCAGAACCTCGCGCATGTCGTCGAGCAGAGTGAACTTCAGCCCCTTTTCCTTGACGGTCGCAATCAGGTCCTTCCAGCCGACGACGTCCTTGCCCAGGACCTTGCGGTTGTAGACGATGCCGACGGTTCCGAAGGCGTAGGGCAGGCAAAACTCGCCCTTGGGGTCGCTCTTAGCCCTCAGGAACGCCGGGTCGATGTTCTTGAAACCTTCATAGGCATTGATGTCGGTTTTCTCCAGAAGGTCGAGCTTGGACATGATGTCCTGCATGTGCACCGACGGAAAGACGACGTCATAGCCGGTCGCGCCGCCCTGGATCTTCGCCAGCATCTCCTCGTTGGAGGAATAGGTGGAGAGGTTGACCTTGATCTGGGTCTCCTCCTCGAACTTCTTCAGGACCGCCGGATTGATGTATTCGCCCCAGTTGTAGATGTTGAGCTCGGCGGCATGGCCGAGGCCGGTCATGGCGATCAAGGCGGACAGCGAGAATGCGGCGGCCCGTGCGGGGCCGAAGAGTTTGGCCCTGGTCGCCCGGACGACGCGGCTTGCTTTCGTCATAGATAGTCTCCTCTGATGGTTCGTGGGGACTTGCGCCCCCAGGATCGGACCGTTCCCTGGTCCTTGCCGGCTCCGGCTTCTGCGGCCGTTGACACCGATGAGTAAATGGTATCAATATATCCAAAACGCACAAGAGTTATTTAAATAACATTTTGGGGAATGACAGATGCAGGATTCCATTGTCCGGCTGGAGGGGGCGAGCAAAGCCTTCGCCACTCCGGAAGGCGGGAGCGTGACAGCGCTTGATGCCATCGATCTTCAGGTGCGGCGCAACGAGTTCCTCACGCTTCTCGGACCATCCGGCTGCGGCAAGACCACGTTGCTGCAGGCGATCAGCGGCTTCGTCGAGCTCGACGGCGGACGCATCCTGATCGACGCGGAGGACATGACCGACAGGCCACCCTATCGCCGCCCCGTCAACACGGTCTTCCAGAACTACGCGCTCTTCCCGCACATGACGGTCGGTGAAAACACCGCCTATGCGCTTGAGGTCGCCGGCGTCGCCAAGGCCAGGCGGCGCGAGCAGGTGGCAGCCGCCCTGAAGATGGTGGGCCTTGAGGGCATGGAGGGCCGGCGCCCGCGCCAGCTTTCCGGCGGCCAGCAGCAACGGGTCGCGCTTGCGCGTTCCATCATCGCGCGTCCGAAACTGCTTTTGCTCGACGAGCCGCTTTCGGCCCTCGACAAGAACCTGCGCCAGGCCATGCAGATAGAGCTGAAGACACTGCAGCACGAGCTCGGCATCTCCTTCATCTTCGTGACGCACGACCAGCAGGAAGCGCTCACCATGTCGGATCGCGTCGCCGTTCTTTCGGGTGGGCGCATCCAGCAGCTCGATACGCCCCGCGCGATCTATGACCGCCCGGTCAACAGTTTCGTCGCGACGTTCATCGGTGCAAGCAATCTCTTCGAAGGCAGGATCGATGGCGACCGGTTGATGACCAGCGACGGTACGGAAATCCGCCATCGGCGAACGCCGTCAGCGGCATCGGGTGCAGCGACGGCGCTGATCCGGCCTGAGCAGTTCTTCCTCGCCGATGAAGCCGAGCCCTTTCCCTTTCCCTGTCTCCACATCGACCTGGAAGCCATCGTCTTCGTCGGCTCGACGTTCGAGCTGTTCGGCCGCACACAGGCGGGCAGAAAGATCGTCGCCGAGATCCCCGCCGGCCGTCGCAGCCTGATCGGCGACATCGAGCGGACGCGCCGCGCCCGGCTCGCCTATGACCCGGCAGCCGTACACCTCATTCACCCTTGCGCGGAGGCGTGACATGTCGATCGCCATTCGCCGCCGCGTCCAGCTCGCCGTCCTGCTCGGTCCCGTTTCCCTGTTCCTCGCCGTCTTCTTCCTCGGTCCGCTCGCCATCATGATGGTCACGAGCTTTCTGGCGCCAGGCCTCTACGGTGGCGTGGAATGGACCTTCTACCCGCACAATTTCGGCCGCATCCTCGGCTTTGCCGATCCGATGTTCGAGGATTTCGATCCCGTCTATATCGCCATCTTCATCCGCTCGGTGAAGATCGCCGCACTCACCGTTATTGCCGCTTTGCTGGTCTGCTATCCCGCGGCCTTCTGCATCGCCCGCCTGTCGGAGCGATGGAAGAATTTCTGCCTGTTCCTCATCACCCTGCCCTTCTTCACCAGCCTGATCGTGCGGCTGTTCGTCTGGGTGCTGATCCTGCGCCAGACCGGCCTCGTCAACGAGATGCTGCTGTCGACGGGACTGATCGCCCGGCCGCTGGACCTGATCTATACGGACGGCGCGATCATCCTCGGCATGGTCTATGTCTTCATCCCGTTCATGTTCATGCCTGTTTATGCCAGCGTCGAGAAGCTGGACTGGACGCTGGTGCGTGCCTCGCTCGATCTCGGCGCCGGGCCTATCCGCACATTCTGGCGCATTATCCTACCGCTGACGGCTCCCGGCATTGCCGGCGGCGCGATCATCGTCTTCATTCCGGCGCTCGGCAATTTCGTCGTCCCGGCCATTCTCGGCGGCGCCAAGGTGATGATGCTCGGCAATCTCATCGAGCAGCAGTTCCTGGCCGCCCGCAACTGGCCGTTCGGCTCGGCGCTGGCGATGATGGTCATGAGCGTGATGCTGGTGCTGCTGCTCGTCTATGTGCTCGCGTCTAGCCGCCGCGGCACCGACGCAGCACTTGCTCGCTGAGGTCCCCCATGAAGATCGCTCAATCCCTCTTCCGCGGAAGCCTGCTCGCCTACACCGCTCTCTTCTTCGCCTTCATCTACATCCCGCTGGTGGTGATCGCCGTTTATTCGTTCAACGCCAACCCGGTCAACATGATGACCTGGACCGGCTTCACCACCGAATGGTACGCCCAGGTGCTCGGCTTCAAGACGACGATCTCCGAGAATGCGCTCTATATCGAATCGACCGGCCAGCTTATTCAGGCGGTGTGGAACAGCCTCGTCATCGCCACCTCCACGACACTGATCGCCACCGTCTTCGGCACGGCCATCGCGATCGGCCTCTACCGTTTCGACTTTCTCGGTCAGCGTTTCTACCGGGTGATCATGTTCATGCCGATGCTGATGCCCGACATCGTGCTCGGCATCGCGCTTTTGATCTTCTTCGTCAATTCGGGGATCAGCCTCGGCCTGACGACGATCGTCATCGGCCAGTGCACCTTCCTGATTTCCTATGTCTTCATCGTTGTCTCAGCGCGGCTGGCCGGCATGGACAGAACACTCGAAAACGCCTCGGCCGACCTCGGCGCCGACGAATGGACGACCTTTCGACGGGTGGTGCTGCCACAGCTTCTGCCCGGCATCGTCGGCGGCGCGCTGCTCGCCTTCATCATCTCGATGGACGATCTGGTGATCACCTATTTCATCGCCGGCGTCGATGTGACGACGCTGCCGATGTTCATCTTCGCCATGCTTCGCCGCGGCATCAAGCCGGAGATCAATGCGATCGCGGTGATGATGCTGACCTTCTCCTTCGTCGTCGCCTCTCTCGGCCTCTACCTCCGCTCCCGGCAGAAATGATCATGGACAACAAACGCAAAACCGTCTCTCAAACACGCGCCCGGGACCTCGGCTTGCCATTCAAGGGCCGGACCGGCCCCCTGAACGCCATCACCGATGTCGCAGGGATCGCCGTCGGCTTCCACACAATCTCAGAAGACGTGCCGCGCCCGGGGCGCAAGCGCCCGGTCAGAACCGGGGTCACCGCCATCCTGCCACATGCTGGCTCGGCCGTGCCCATCCCGGTTTATGCGGGCGTGCATCGCTTCAACGGCAACGGCGAAATGACCGGCACTCACTGGATCGAGGATGGCGGCTTCTTCCTCGGCCCGGTGATGATCACCAACACCCATGCGGTCGGCATGACCCATCACGCCACGATCAAGTGGATGCTGGAGCGCTATGCCTCCACCTATGACAGCGACAATTTTCTCTGGATCATGCCGGTGGTCGCAGAGACCTATGACGGCGTGTTGAACGACATCAACGGCCAGCCCATCGGCGAAGCCGAGGTCCGGGCAGCACTCGACGCTGCCAGCGGCGGACCTGTTAAGGAGGGGAATTGCGGCGGCGGAACCGGCATGATCGCCTATGGGTTCAAGGGCGGCACCGGCACCGCCTCTCGGGTCGTCGAGTTTGGCGGGCGTGATTACACGATCGGCACGCTGGTGCAGGCAAACCATGGCCAGCGGGACTGGCTGACAATCTGCGGCGTACCGGTCGGCGAGCACATGCGCGATGGCACGCCGCAGAGCCAGATGCAGGAGCGCGGGTCGATCATTGTCGTGATCGCCACCGATCTGCCGATGGCCCCGCACCAGCTGCAACGCCTCGCCCGTCGCGCCTCGATCGGCATCGGCCGCAACGGCACGCCCGGCGGCAACAATTCCGGCGACATCTTCCTGGCGTTTTCGACCGCCAACCCGCAGCCGATGGCGCACCGCGCTCCGCCGCGCCTCGCGCTTGAGATCGTCAATGACGAAATGCTCGATCCCGTCTATCTGGCAACGGTCGACACCGTCGAAGAGGCGGTGGTCAACGCCATGATCGCAGCGGAAGATTCAGGCGGCACCGCGCATGACCGGTTCAAGATCGAAGCCATCAGACATGAACCACTTCTCGAGGTCATGCGGAAGTACGGGCGCTGATGCGGTTTCCCTGTGTTTCCCGCCCAGATTGCCGACCAAGGCAGCTTCGATGCCGTGCCTTTTTCGGCGCGCTTCTACCGGCTTAGGATTTGTCGGCGACGCCGCACTGACAGGCGAGGGTAACGGCTGGCTCTTGGTTCCGTTACAAGCCCTGAGCGAACCGTATGATGGCAGTGCTGACATCATCGGGCCGCTCCTGCGGCACCCAGTGCCCACAGTCGGGTAGGAAGATGGTATCCACCAGCTTTGGCACCAGTCGCGGCATCTCGGCGATGATCGCGCGCATGCCGGGAATGGCCAATCCGGTATCGCGCTCCCCCATCAGATATACTGCCGGAACGTCGACGAGCTTTCCCTTCAGGCAGGATTGCAGTGCCCAATTCCGATCAAGATTGCGGTAGTAGTTCAGCCCTCCGGAAAAGCCGCTTTGCCGGAAAGCGTGCACGAAATTCTCGAACTCTGCATCGCCGATCCAGTCCGGAAGCTTTGCGGGGACAGGAAGGCTGGCCAGCAGACCGTCGCGTTTCGACACCATGCCGAAGGGATTTGGCGTCCTGTCGTCGTCGCGCGGTCCGGCCTCGCCGGACGCGGCAAACATCAGTTTGCGCAGCGTCAACGCCACATCCCGCTCGAACTCGGCTTCGGCGACACCTGGCTCTTGAAAATAGAGCGCATAGAACAGTGCATCCGCGGTTTTCGGGAAAATCTGCGTCGGTGGAGCTGGCGGTTGCGACATCATCGGCACGCCGATGGCCACGACGCCGGTGAAGCGGTCAGGTCGCAGCAGCACCGCCTGCCAGGCGACGCTCGCGCCCCAGTCATTGCCGACAATGATCGCGTTCTCGACGCCGAGCGTATCGAGCAGCCCGACCATGTCGCCGGCGAGATGGAAGAGCGTGTATTGATCGACCTCGTCAGGGCGGCTGCTCTTGCCATAGCCGCGCATATCCGGCGCGATCGCACGAAACCCGGCGGCCGCCAGGGCCGCAACCTGATGTCGCCATGCATAAGCGGTTTCTGGAAAGCCATGGCACAACAAGACCGCCGGCCCTTCGCCCGCCTCCAGGAAGTTCAAACGAATTCCATTCGCGTCTACGAGGCGCTCCTGCATTCTCTTCTCCAAACAGTTCCGCTTTCGGGCTTCGAACGAAACGATATCGCTACAGAAATCAAAAACCGTGCCCTTGTCCGCTTCATTCCTATGCGCAACACAATATGTTACGAACATCGACAGGTCAATAATTCATAACAAATTAAGTTACACATAGGAGTGGTCGATGCCACAGGACAACCGCCTTTCAAGAATGCTGCATGTGCTCGTTCACATGCATCTGCTCGGCGGCACCGAAACGTCGCAGACGATCGGCTTGATGCTCTCCACCAACCCGGTGGTGGTCCGTCGCACGATGGCGGCACTCAAACGGCATGGTATCGTCGGCTCGGAAGGCGGGCCTGGTGGCGGCTGGCTGCTGACCCGCGGCGCGGAAGAAATATCCGTTCTCGATGTCCACAAGGCGCTCAACGACAAATCCGTCTTTTCGCTGGGGCTGGCCGCCGATCATGCAGGATGCCCCGTTGAGCGGGCCGTCAACGCGCATCTGTCAAAGGCGTTCTTGGCGGCGGAAACGGTGCTCAACGACGAGTTTGGCAAGCTGACTTTGGCGCAGATTGCCCGGGAATTTACAGCAGCGCGCTAAGCGCGCCCGAGGAACCTTGGGGCCCAGAGCGTTTCGGATTTAGACGGGACCGCACAAACGCTCTATCGCTTTGTCTTTACGCATTTCCTGACGGAAAACCGCTTCGCACTTTTCCTGGAAATGCTTTAGTCGAGCTCGGCGATGAAGCCCGGTGTCGGCAGCGCCCGATCGCGAGCGCCCCATGTTTCGATCGTGGCCGTCAGCGGCAGTTGGTTGGCGCGATAAGCCACATAGAGGATACCGGCCCCGCCAACCTTCGGAACCTGGCGAAACCATCTGGTGTAGTCGAGCGGCGCAAGCGCTTCGGCGAGGCCGCGGCCGTGGCAAAAAGGGGCATGTCGCACGTCCACTTAGCGCGTCGCGAGCCTATCCCGCCTGCCTGAACTTGCGGCGATTGCGACCGAGAGCGATCGACTCCGCCGCCTCGATGATCGAGTCCGTATCGATGCCGAAATGCGCATAGAGGTCGGCGATCGTGCCCGTCTGCCCGAAATGCTCGACGCCGAGTGAGACGGTTCGGTGGCCATGCACCGATCCAAACCAGCCGAGCGTGGCGGGATGACCATCCGTCACGGTAATGATCTCGCAGCTATCGGATAGCGGCGCCAGCAGCGCCTCGATGTGACTTTCGGCGCTGTGGTGGCCATGACGACGGGCACGCTGTGCCGCAGTCCAGCCGGCGTTGAGCCGGTCGGCGGACGTCACCGCCAGCACAGCGACATCGCGGTGACGTTCCGCAAGTCGCCCCGCCGCCATCAGCACCTCGGGGGCGACGCAA
The DNA here is from genome assembly GCF_001425885.1 of Ensifer sp. Root1252. Lineage (NCBI taxonomy): Bacteria > Pseudomonadati > Pseudomonadota > Alphaproteobacteria > Hyphomicrobiales > Rhizobiaceae > Ensifer > Ensifer sp. Root1252. The sequence continues at coordinate 140,966 of NZ_LMDT01000002.1, forward strand.
CCTTGATAGGCCAGCACCAGCTGGGTGTTCGGTCGCGGCTCGCGCAGCCAGTAGGCACCGTCGATCACGCCCTGGCGGAAGGCCGCATCCTCGCGGCGCTGCATCTGTTCGAGCGGACGGGTCGTCAGCCGGAGATAGACGGAACCGCCAGTCGTATCGCGCAGCCACGTCCGTTCGTCGTGCACGGCATCGCCATCGCGCTGCATATAGTCGAAGGACCAATCCATGATCACCGAGAGTTCGTCGAGATAGGCAGGCTCAAAACTGGCAAGCCCATCCTGGCTCATGCCGATCAGCTGCGAGCCGATCGATTGGTGAGCGCCGCCTTCCGGCGCCAGTGTGACGCCTGACGGCGTGCCGACGATCATGAACCGTGCATCCTGGTAGCAGGCGTAGTTCAACGCATCGAGCCCGCGCGCCACGAACGGATCGTAGACGGTGCCGATCGGAAGCAGGCGTTCACCGAACACCGAATGGGAAAGGCCGGCAGCCCCCAGAAGCAGGAAGAGGTTCATCTCGGCAATCCCGAGCTCGATATGCTGACCGCCAGGGCCGAAGGCCCATTTCTGCGCCGAGGGAACCTTCTCGTCGCGGAACGTGTCGGCCTGCATGTCGCGGGCGAAAAGGCCACGCCGGTTGACCCAGGGGCCGAGATTTGTCGAGACTGTCACGTCAGGCGCCATCGTCACGATGCGGGCGGCAAGCGCATCGTCGCGCTGCGCCAGGGCATCGAGGATCTTGCCGAACCCCGCCTGGGTGGAAAGTTCGCGGTCATCGAGCAAAACCGGCCCGGCCGATTGCACCGGTTCAGACTTGAACCGCCGGGTACCCTGGGCAAAGAACGACACGCTCTTCAAAAAGGTCTTCGCAGCTCCGGCATCGGCGACTGCCGCAAACTCCTCCCATTCCGCGCCGACCCTGACGCCGATCTTCTGCTGGAAGTCCTGCATCTGTGCCTTGGTCATCAGGCCGGCATGGTTGTCCTTGTGCCCCGCCAGCGGCGTTCCCCAGCCCTTGATCGTATAGGCAAGGAAGACCGTCGGACGGTCATGGTCGATACTGGCAAAGGTCTCAGCAAGCGTCTGGATGCAATGGCCGCCGAGATTGCTCATCAGCTCGGAAAGCTCGTCATCGCTGCGCGAAGCCAAAAGCTTGCTGACATTCCCCTGATCGCCGATCTCGTCCTGCAGCCGCTTGCGCCAGGCGCCGCCGCCCTGGAAGGTCAAGGCCGAATAGAGCTGGTTGGGGCAATGGTCGATCCAGGCGCGCAGCGTCTCGCCACCGGGTTCCTTGAACGCCGATTGCTGCAAGGCGCCATATTTGACGACCTTCACGTCCCAGCCGAAAGCGGTGAAGATGGCCTCGATCCGCTGCCACAGACCTTCGCGAACGACACCATCGAGGCTCTGACGGTTGTAATCGATCACCCACCAGGTGTTGCGCAGATCGTGCTTCCAGCCCTCCTGCAGGCACTCATAGATATTGCCTTCGTCAAGCTCGGCATCGCCGACGAGCGCGATCATGCGACCGTCGCTGCGCTTTTGCGCCCAGGGCTTCGAGGCGATGTAATCCTGGATGATCGAGGCGAAGGCGGTGATACCGACACCCAGACCGACAGAGCCGGTCGAAAAATCGACGTCGTCGATATCCTTGGTGCGGCTGGGGTAGGATTGCGCGCCGCCGAAGCCGCGGAAATTCTGCAGCTTCTCGCGCGTCTGGTTGCCCATCAGGTACTGAATGGCGTGGAAGACAGGCGCGGCATGCGGCTTGACGGCAACGCGATCCTCCGGCCGAAGGATGTGGAAGTACAGCGCCGTCATGATCGAGGTGATCGAGGCGGACGACGCCTGGTGCCCGCCGACTTTCACCTCGCCTTTTTCCCGGATGTGATTGGCGTTGTGGATCATCCAGCATGCGTGCCAGAGGACCTGTCGCTCAAGATCCTTCAGGCATTTCAGCGTGGCGGTCGAAAGAATCTGCTCTTCCATGTCGGCTCCTCCCAGAACCCGGAAACGCTACACCCAGCGACGCGAAATATCCGATCTATCTTTGTTGGAATTTTTGCCGATACCGGCAATACTGACCGCCGAAACGCCATTTTAGGAAATTTCATGCCGAAGAAGACGCCAAGCTTTGACGCCGCGACCATCCGTATTCTCGATCTCTTGCAGCAGAACGCCGAGATCAGCACGGCCGAGCTCGCCGATGCAACCGGACTGTCCGCCTCTCCCTGTTGGCGGCGGGTCAACGAACTCAAGGAGAGTGGGGTCATCAAGGGCTCGGTCGCGCTCGTCGACGCCTTCGCCCTTGGCCTTGCGGTCAACGTGTTCGTGCACGTCTCGCTCAAGCAGCAGGACCGCGCCTCACTCGATGTCTTCAGCACTGCCATCAAGACCAAGCCGGAGATCGTCGAATGTTACCTGATGACGGGCGAGTCGGATTACATGCTGCGCGTCGTCGTCGAGGATCTGATGAAATATCAGGCGCTCGTCGTCGACTTTCTGACGACAATCCCTGGCGTCTCTAGCATCCGATCGAGCTTCGCGCTCAGCCAGATCAAATATACGACCGCGTTGCCGACAGAGCACCTGCGCAACGCCTGAACATGTTTTGTCGGGCTATTCCTGAGTTTTGAGGTAGCTTAACACGGCATCGGCGATCAGCCCCTTGTGCCGTTGCATCGTCTCCGGCTCGCAAAGGTCACGGCGGAAGATCGTGCCGAACGTGTAGCGGTTCGAGACACGGAAGAAGCAGAACGCGCTGATCAACATGTGCACGTCGATCGGATCTGCCTTGCGCTGGAACACACCTTCGGCAACACCGCGTTCCAGAATGCCGGCAATGGTTTCAATAACCGAGACGTTGAGATCGCGGATCGCTTCCGAGCGCATCATATGGGCGGCGTGATGGATGTTTTCGATGCTGACCAGCCGCACGAATTCCGGGTTGGCCTGATCGTGGTCGAAGGTGGTTGAAATCAGGGTGCGCAACGCAGCCTCGGGCGCGAGGCTCGACAGTTGCAGATCGGCCTCCAGCGTCCGGATCTTGCGGTAGGACCGCTCGAGTACGGAGAGATAGAGCCCCTCCTTGCTTTCGAAATAGTAGTAGATCATCCGCTTGGAGGTTCGGGTCTTTTCGGCGATCGCGTCGACTCGGGCGCCTGCGAGACCATGGGTCGCGAACTCGTCCGTCGCGACGATGAGGATGTCCTCCTTCGTGCGCTGTGGATCGTTCTTGCGTCCGTTCTCTGCTCGCGCCGCCATGCCCAATTACTTCCTCACCCTTGATTTTCAACGAGAAACGGCCGTGGCCGTCACGCATTGACCGCGGCTCCACTCCGCGTCCTGCCCAAAGTCTTATTGGGCTTGCCGGTTTCTTTCAAGACATGCCGCTTGACATTCGAACTAGTTAGTACATTTTGAAACGGCATCCTGGTCGCTTGGAGGAGAGATCGGCATGCCAGCCTTGCGCGCCTGGATGTCCTGATCGATGACGGATGTCACAGACCGCAAGTCGCGGTTGATCGCCTGGGAGGAGCGAAATGGTGAGGATAATCGAATTCTGCTTCCTGATGCTGAAGGTCGCCATCGCGCTTCTACTTGCGGGCATGGTGGTGCTGGTCTTCGGAAATGTCGTGCTGCGTTACGCCTTCAACACGGGCATCACCTATTCCGAAGAACTGTCGCGCATCTTCTTCATCTGGCTGACCTTTCTCGGCGCCGTCATTGCCATGCGGGAACATGCCCATCTCGGCGTCGACTCGCTGCTGCGCCGCTTGCCGCCGCTCGGCGCGAAGGTCGCCATTCTCTGCGGTCAGGCACTGATGCTGGGCGCAACATGGCTGATGATCAGCGGCAGCTGGACGCAGACGCTGATCAATCTGCATGTCGCAGCACCGGCGACCGGCATTTCCATGGGCTTCTTCTACGGCGCCGGCCTCGCCTTCGGCATTCCCGCCTTTCTGATCATCCTCTGGGACGCGTTCTGCGTGCTCACGGGTCGCATCGATGTGGCCACGGCCGAGTTCGTGCGTGACAGCGAGGATCAGGCCATCCTCGACGACCACCCGACTCCTTCGCTCGCCCAACCCATCGCAAAGCCCTGAGGAGACGACGATGACCGTTACCATTTTCCTCGGCGCTCTGCTTGGTCCGATGGCACTTGGCGTGCCGATTGCCTTCGCCCTGATCATCAGCGGCGTCGCGCTGATGATGTATCTCGGCCTCTACGACGCCCAGATCGTTGCCCAAAACGTGCTGAACGGCGCCGACAGCTTCCCGCTGATGGCCGTGCCCTTCTTCATGCTCGCCGGCGAGGTGATGAACACCGGCGGCCTGTCGCGGCGCATCGTCGATCTTGCCATGGCCTTGGTCGGCCATATCCGCGGCGGGCTCGGCTTCGTCGCCATCTTTGCCGCCTGCATCATGGCGAGCCTTTCTGGCTCGGCCGTTGCCGATGCGGCAGCGCTCGGCGCACTTCTGTTGCCGATGATGCTGAAATCCGGCCACGACCCGGCCCGCGCCGGGGGTCTGCTCGCCTCGGCCTCGATCATCGGCCCGATCATTCCGCCGTCGATCGGCTTCATCCTCTACGGCGTCGTCGGCGGTGTCTCGATCACCAAGCTTTTCCTGGCCGGCATTTTCCCCGGCCTGATGATTGCAGCTGCCCTCTGCGTGACCTGGCTGATCGTGTCGCGCAAGGAGCAGCATCAGCTGCCGCCACGCCAGAGCGGCGCCATCAGGATGAAGACCTTCATCGACAGTCTCTGGGCGCTCTTCCTACCGGTTATCATCATAGTCGGGTTGAAGTTCGGCGTGTTCACGCCGACGGAAGCCGGCGTCGTCGCCGCCGTCTACTCACTGTTCGTGTCGATGGTGATCTATCGCGAGCTGCCGCCGGCCAAGCTGTTCCACGTTTTCGTGGCAGCGGCGAAGATAACGTCCATCGTGATGTTCCTCGTTGCCTGCTCGGCCGTCTCTGCCTGGCTGATCACGGTTGCCGACGTGCCCGGCGACCTCGCCGCCCTGGTCGAGCCGCTGATGGACAACCAGACGCTCCTGCTTTTGGCGATCATGGTGCTCGTCGTCGTGGTCGGCACCGCCATGGACATGACCCCGACCATCCTGATCATGACGCCCGTGCTGATGCCGATCATCAGGCAGGCGGGCATCGATCCGGTCTATTTCGGCGTGCTGTTCATCATCAACAACTCGATCGGCCTGATCACGCCGCCGGTGGGCACGGTGCTCAACGTCATCTGCGGCGTTTCCAAGCTGAAGATGGAAGACCTCATGAGGGGGGTCATGCCGTTCCTGATCGCCGAGCTGATCGTCCTGCTTCTGCTCGTCTTGTTCCCGCAACTGGTGACCGCGCCGGTCTCCTGGTTTGCGCGTTAGGCCCAAAAAAACACATGCAAAGTTCAACCGGCCGGTGGGAGAACCCGGCCAAATCTGGGAGGAAAACATGTTCAACAGACTGATGAAAATGGCGCTCGGGCTTGCCGTGCCGGTAGCGCTGATCGCAGCGAGCCCGGCGCTGGCCGAGATCCGCGAGCACCAGCTCAAGTTCGCCGCCGCCAACAACAAGGGCCATCCCCAGGTGATGGGCATGGAGAAGTTCGCCGAACTGGTGAAGGACAAGAGCGGCGGCAAGATCGAGGTCAAGCTGTTTCCGGGCGGCGTGCTCGGCGGCGACGTGCAGACCGTATCGGCGCTGCAGGGCGGCGTGATCGAAATGACGGTTCTGAACGCCGGCATCCTGGCAAGCAACGTCAAGCAGTTCGGCGCCGTCGATCTGCCCTTCCTGTTCAACAATGGCGAAGAGGCCGACAAGGTGATGGACGGCCCCTTCGGCACCGGCCTTGCCGATCTTTTGCCGGACACCGGGCTCGTTGGGCTGGGCTATTGGGAGCTCGGTTTCCGCAATCTCACCAACAATCGTCACCCGGTCACCAAGATCGAGGACATCAAGGGCCTGAAGATCCGCACGATCCAGTCGCCGATCCCGATCGAGCTCTTCAACAATCTCGGCGCCAATGCCGTGCCGCTGCCCTATACCGAGCTCTATACCGCGCTTGAGACCGGGACGGTCGACGGCCAGGAAAATCCGGCCGCAAACATTCTCAACGCCAAGTTCTATGAGGTGCAGAAGTACATGACGGTGACCCGTCACCAGTACAATCCGCAGATCGTGCTGATCAGCAAGAAATTCTGGGACGGTCTCAACGACGAGGAGAAGGTAGTGTTGCAGACCTCGGCCACCGAGGCCCGCGACTATCAGCGCCAGGTCTCGCGCGAGTTCGACGCCAAAGCGATCGCCGACATCAAGGCGACCGGCATGGAAGTCAGTGAGCTTTCGCCGGAGGAAACCCAGAAGCTGCGCGACGCCGTCAAGCCGATGATCGAGAAGTTCAGCGCCGAAATCGGTCCCGACACTGTCGCAGCCCTGTTCAAGGAGCTTCAGACGCTTCGCGGCCAGTAAGCCTGCCGCCGGCCCGCTTTTATGCGGGTCGGCAACCAACCGATTGATGAAAGCCGTCGAGATGACTGAGACCCTTCTGAAACCGTTGAAAGCCGGATTGATCGGCGCCGGCATTCAAGCCTCGCTCACACCGGCCATGCATATGCGCGAAGGTGCGGCACAGGGCCTTACCTATGAGTACGAGCTGATCGACCTGACGCAGCGCGGCGCGAGCCCGGACGACCTGCCGCAGTTGCTGCGGGAGGCCGAACAGCGGGGCCTTTGCGGATTGAACATCACGCACCCGTGCAAGCAACTGGTCATTCCCTTTCTCGACGAGCTGTCCGACGAGGCCCGAGATCTCGGTGCTGTGAACACCGTCGTGCTCAAGGCGGGTCGCCGCATCGGCCACAACACCGACTGGTGGGGATTTGCCGAAGGCTTTCGCCGCGGTCTGCCCGGAGTAGCGCTGTCGCACGCGGTGCAACTCGGCGCCGGCGGCGCCGGCGTTGCGACAGCGTACGCGATCCTATCGATGGGGCTAACTTCACTGACGGTGTTCGACCGGGAGATCGAGCGCGCAGAAGCACTGGTATCCAGCATGTCGCCGCTGTTTCCACAAGCACACATTGTTGCCGGCACCGACCTTCCATCCGCTATGAGAGCAGCGGACGGTTTGCTCCATGCTACGCCAACCGGGATGGCGAAATATCCCGGCCTGCCACTTCCAGCCGAACTGCTCGAACCACATCATTGGGTGGCGGAAGTCGTCTATTTCCCGCTGGAAACCGAACTGCTGACTGAGGCCAGGCGGCGCGGCTGCAAGACGCTCGACGGCGGCGGCATGGCGGTGTTTCAGGCGGTCGGCGCCTTTAGTCTGTTTACCGGGCGCGAGCCGGATGCGGCCCGCATGCTTGCCCATTTCAAGGCCCTGACCGCCTGACGACAGGGCATCGAAGGAGACACGCATGAAAACCTCGATCGCGACCGTCTCTCTGAGCGGCGACCTGCGCAGCAAGCTGGAGGCGATAGCAAAGGCCGGCTTCGACGGCGTCGAGATCTTCGAGAACGATTTTCTGGTTTTCGATGAAAGTCCGCGCCAGGTCGGCCAGATGGTGCGCGACCATGGCCTGGAGATTTCTCTGTTCCAGCCGTTCCGCGATTTCGAGGGCATGCCGGAGCCGCTCAGAAGCAGGACGTTCGACCGTGCGGAACGCAAATTCGACCTGATGCAGGAGATGGGAACCGACCTGGTGCTCGTCTGCTCCAATGTCTCTCCCGCCGCACTCGGCGGTCTTGACCGGGCTGCCGCCGATTTTCGTGAACTGGGGGAAAGGGCGGCCAGGCGGGACTTGCGGGTCGGATACGAAGCGCTCGCCTGGGGACGCCACATCAACGACCACCGCGATGCCTGGGAGGTGGTGCGCCGGGCCGATCATGCCAATGTCGGCCTCATCCTCGATAGTTTTCACACGCTGGCGCGCAAGATCGACGTCAACTCGATCCGCTCCATACCCAAGGAGAAGATCTTCATCATCCAACTGGCGGACGCGCCGCTGATCGACATGGACCTGCTCTATTGGAGCCGGCACTTCCGCAACATGCCGGGCGAAGGCGACCTGCCCGTTCTCGAGTTCATGCGAGCTGTCGCGGCCACCGGCTATGACGGCTATCTGTCGCTCGAGATCTTCAACGATCAGTTTCGCGGCGGCTCGGCGACGGCGATCTCGGTCGATGGCCAGCGCTCGCTGCTCTATCTCGGCGACCAGGTCCGGCGGACTGAGCCCGACATTGCCCTCCCCGTTCCCGAAATGCCGGCTCGATCAGGCGTCGAAGGCATTGCCTTCATCGAATTCACCATCGACGAAAGCGAAGCACCGCAATTCGAGGCGCTGATCCGCACACTCGGCTTCCGCAAGGCCGCTCGTCACAAGACGAAAAGCGTCACCGTCTTCCAGCAGGGTGATATCAGGCTGGTGATCAACACGGAAAGCCGCGGCTTTGCCAACTCTTCTTACCTGGTTCACGGCACTTCGGCCTATGCGATGGGCCTGCTCGTCGACGATGCCCGGGCCACGCACCGGCGGGCGCTGGCGCTCGGCGCCGAGACCTTCGCCCAGCCGGTGGACGAGGGCGAGATCGAGATGCCAGCCGTTCACGGGGTCGGCGGCGGCATCGTCTACTTCCTCGATCGCCACAGTGACCTCGGCAGCATATGGGACGTCGAGTTCGATCCGGTCGAAGACCTCAGCGCGACCTCGGCCGGGTTGTTATCGATCGACCACATCGCCCAGACGATGCACTACGACGAACTGCTGACGTGGCTGCTCTTCTATACCTCGCTGCTGGAAGCCCATAAGACCCCGCTTGTCGACATCATCGACCCCTCGGGCATCGTGCGCAGCCAGGTGGTAGAGAACGCCGCCGGATCCCTGCGCATCACAATGAATGGCGCCGAGAACCGCAACACGCTTGCCGGTCGTTTCATCGCCGACACGTTCGGCTCGGGCATTCAGCATCTGGCCTTCAAGACGGACGATATCTTCAGGACTGCAGACGTGCTTGCAGAGCGCGGCTTTGTCTCGCTGACGATCTCGCCCAACTATTATGACGACCTGGAAGCCCGTTTCGGGCTCGATCCGCATTTCACCGAGCGGCTGAAGGCGCACAACATCCTCTACGACAAGGACGAGCACGGCGAGTATTTCCAACTCTACAGCCCGACCTTCTCTGGCGGGTTCTTCTTCGAGATCGTCGAGCGGCGCGGATACCGCGGCTATGGCGCGGCCAACGCGATCTTCAGGATCGCAGCACTTCGCAAGTTTCTGGAGCCGGCCGGCATGCCTCGCGCATAAGCGTCAGGTATGCGCCGGGCGTGCGCACCGAGAGATGCGTTCGCACTGCAGGGATGCGTCCGCGCCCAGGGGATTGACGTCCCGGTGGATCGCGGCGCCACCTCGTCGATCTTCGGCATCAAACGCCACATGCTGCCAGGCGGCGCTCACGGTTTGCGCATCGCGCTACCGTGCGTCGAAAGCCGACGTAACAGTTACAGAAAGGCGATTTACTCTTCAAAGGAAGAGCTTTCCTGACTAGTGTGCGGTTGAGCAGACCACGTGGGACTGAACCTGGCCTTGTTGCTGAAAGGACCTGGCATGACCGTGCCGAAAGTCGCCTTCTCTGTCTTTTCCTTCCTTCTGGCAATCACATTCAGTTTGTCGCCCGCTCACGCGCAGCAGGCGCCGGCCGTGGTCGTGGCGCCCGCCAGGATCGTCGACCTGCGTGAAAGCGTCGATCTGACGGGCCGCGTCGTTGCGACCCAGAAAGTCGACATCCGCGCACGCGTCGCCGGTTTCCTGGAGGCGGTCGATTTCAAGGAAGGGCAGACGGTAACGGCCGGGACCATGCTCTATCAGGTCGAGGACGGCGCCTATCGGGCGGCGGTACAGGAAATAGAGGGTTCGATCCAGGCGGCCGAGGCCCAGCGCGATCTTGCCGTGCTCGAACGAGACCGTGCCAAGCAGCTGATCACAAGCAATACGATCTCCCAGGCCAAGGTCGATACCGCTAACGCCGAAGTCAAGAAGGCGGAGGCGGAACTCGTACGGCTCAAGGGCAGCAAGCAGAGCGCCGACCTCAACCTCTCCTATACCAGGATTACCGCCCCCTTCGACGGCGTGCTGGGCCTGACGACCGCCGATGTCGGCGCACTGGTCGGCCCGGATACCGGGCCGCTTGTCACGTTGACGCGGCTCGATCCGATCTATGTCGTCTTTCCGGTGTCCACCTCGCTGCTCCTGACCTACCGGGAGCGGGTGCAGAAGGGCGAGATGCCCGGCGGCGCCAATGTCGCGCTGACCTTGCCCAACGGTACCGAATATCCGCTGAAAGGCACCATCGACTTCATCGCCAGCAACGTCGCGCAAGGAACCGACACCGTGACAGTGCGCGCGCAGTTCGACAACCCGAACTCCCTGCTGCTCGACGGCACCCTCGTGCGCGTTATCCTTGAGCAGTCCGACAAGCAGGACGTTCTGGCGGTACCTGAGCAGGCGGTCCAGCGCGACCAGCAGGGCGCCTTCGTCATGGTGGTCGATGCTGCCTCCAAGGTCGAGCTGCGCCGCATCGACGTTTCCCGCTCCGCTCGCGGCCTTTCCGTGGTGAGCAAGGGGCTCAAGGAAGGTGAAAACGTCATCACCGAAGGTGTCGGCAAGGTCAGACCGGGCATCGTCGTTGACGCAGCGGCGGCGACGGGTGGCTGAGCATGATCTCCGAAATCTTCATCGATCGCCCGCGTTTTGCTGCCGTCATCTCGATCGTCCTCACGCTGGCGGGCCTGATCGCGCTCACCCGGCTGCCGATCGCGCAGTTTCCCGACATCGTGCCGCCACAGGTGAGCGTCACCGCAAGCTACCCCGGCGCCGGCGCCGAGGTGGTCGAAACAACAGTCGCCCAGCCGATCGAGAGCAAGATCGTCGGCGTCGACGACATGCTCTACATGAAGTCGACGAGCGGCGCTGACGGTTCCTACACGCTCACCGTCACATTTGCCGTCGGCACGGACCCCGATATCGCCACCGTCAACGTGCAGAACCGCGTGTCGCTTGCCGAGGCCGGGCTACCGGCGGAGGTCAAGCAGACCGGCGTCAGCGTGCGCAAGAAATCATCGGCCCTGATGCAGGTGATCACCATCTACGGCAAGGACGACAGTTTCGATTCGCTGTTTCTGTCCAACTACGCCACGATCAACCTGATGGACACGGTCAAGCGGGTTCCGGGCGTCGGGGATGCCTCGCTGTTCGGCGCCAAAGACTATGCCATGCGCATCGTGCTGGACATCGACCGCCTGACCAATCTCAGTCTGACGCCGACCGATGTGATCAACGCGCTGAAGGCGCAGAACGTCCAGGCGGCAATCGGCCGGATCGGCGCGCAGCCGATGACCGACGATCCGCTGTTTCAGCTCAACCTGCAGACCCAGGGACGTCTGACCGACCCCGCCCAGTTCGAGAACGTGGTCCTGAGGGCCGAGCCGGACGGGTCCTTCGTGCGCATCCGCGATATTGCCAAAGTCGAACTGGGTGCCGCGAGCTCCGATTCGAGCGCCCGCTTCAACGGCAAGCCGGTTGCGATGATCGGCACCTACCAGGCACCGGGAGCCAATGCGCTTGCGGCCGCCGAAGGCGTCAAGCAGGCGATGGAGCGCCTTTCCCAGTCGTTTCCTGAGGGACTGACCTATTCCGTCTCCTACGATACGACCCAGTTCGTCGAGGCGAGCGTCGAGAATGTTGTACATACGCTGCTGGAAGCGTTCGTACTCGTCATCATTGTCGTCTTCCTGTTCCTCGGCAATGTCAGGGCGACATTGATCCCGCTCGTCGCCGTGCCCGTCGCGCTGATCGGCACCTTCGCGATCATCCTTGCCATGGGCTTTTCGCTCAACACGGTCTCGCTGTTGGCGATGGTTCTGGCGATCGGCATCGTCGTCGACGACGCGATCGTGGTGGTCGAGAACATCGAGCGCGTGATGGAGGAGAACCCAGGCATGCAGGCGCCCGAGGCGGCGCGTCTCGCCATGGGCGAGATCACCGGGGCGATCGTCGCCATCACGCTCGTCTTGCTGTCGGTATTCGTTCCCGTCGCATTCATTCCGGGATTGAGCGGGCAACTGTTCCAGCAGTTTGCCGTGGCCGTATCCGTGTCGATGGTGATCTCCGCCATCAATGCGCTGACCTTGAGCCCTGCACTTTGCTCCATCCTGCTGAAGCCGCATCACGGGCCGAAGCGCGGCGTCCTCGGCTGGCTCTCGCGGCGGATCGATAACGGTCGCGATGGCTATGTCCATGTCGCCGGGCATATCGCCCGTCGGGCGATCCTCGGCATCCTGCTCCTGGCCGTCGCAATCGGCGCCAGCGGCTGGCTTTTCCGTGTCGTGCCGACCGGCTTCCTGCCAAGCGAAGACCAGGGCGCCTACTTCACCGAAATAAGGCTGCCGGAGGGCGCGTCCTACAACCGCACGGATGCGGTTGTGCGCGACGTCGAAAAGATGCTCGGCGGCATCGATGGTGTCGCCGATGTCATTACGGTTACCGGCTACAGCTTCCTCGATGGCCTGGCCAAATCGAACAGCGCCTTTGCCATCGTCACGATGAAGCCGTTCGCCGAGCGGACCAGCGCGGCCAGCTCAGTCGATGCGGCGATCGCAACAACCATGGCCAAAGGCACGGCCGTCCGCGGCGCGCAGATCTTCGCGTTCAACCTGCCGCCGATCATGGGCCTCGGCACGGGGTCGGGCTTCGAATACCAGTTGCTCGACCTGCAGGGCCGCCCGCCCGCGGAACTCGCTGCAACCGCCGGCGGCCTGATCGTCGCCGCCAATCAAAATCCGCTGCTTGGACCCACCTTCACCACCTATTCCGCAAGCTCGCCGCAGCTCTATCTCGATCTCGATCGGGATCGCCTGCAGGCGCTCGGCGTATCCGTGAGCGACCTTTTCAACACCCTGCAGGGAACGCTCGGGTCCTATTACGTCAACGACTTCAACCTCTTCGGACGAAGCTGGAAGGTCAATCTGCAGGCGGCAGAAGCCGACCGCAGTTCGGTCGACGACATCTCGCGTCTGCACGTCCGCAACGCGTCCGGTGGCATGGTCCCGGTCGCCTCGGTCGCGCGCGTCGAATACGTCATCGGCCCGCAGTCGATCGTGCGGTACAATAACTATCGCTCGATCACGCTCAATGGTCAGCCCGCGCCTGGCGTATCGTCTGGCGAGGCGCTCGCGGCGATGGAAGCCCTGTCGGCGGCAACCCTGCCATCGGGCTACAGCTACGAGTGGACCGGCACAGCCTTGCAGGAGCTTGAAGCGGCGGGACAGACGACGGCCATCCTCGCGCTGGCGGTGCTGTTTGCCTATCTCTTTCTCGTCGCACTCTACGAAAGCTGGACGATCCCGGTTCCCGTGTTGCTGTCGGTCGCCGTTGGCGTCGCGGGCGCCCTGGTCTCGGTTCTCGTGGCGGGCCTGTCGTTCGACATCTACGCCCAGATCGGTCTCGTCGTGCTCATCGCGCTCGCCTCCAAGAACGCGATCCTGATCGTCGAATTCGCCAAATTCCATCGCGAGAAGGGTGCTGGCATCGTCGAGGCCGCGGTCGAAGGCGCACGCGCCCGCTTCCGCGCGGTGATGATGACGAGCTTCGCCTTCATCGTCGGCCTCGTCCCTCTGGTGACGGCGCAAGGGGCCGGCATGCTGAGCCGGCGGGCCGTCGGCACGGGGGTCGCGGGTGGCATGCTTGCGGCCTCGCTGATCGGGATCTTCATCATCCCTGCCCTCTATGTCGTGTTTCAATCGTTGCGCGAGCGCGGCCATCGGCTTGCCGGTCTTTCGACCACGGGCGGGGTGCACGCACCGGCAACGACGAGCGATGCCGCGGCCAAGCATGTTTCCGCGGAGGACGGCGAACAAGCGCGCCCGGCCACAATCGAGCAAGGCAGTCCCTAGAGGGAGGGCCGGTTCAGCAACAGGCTGAGATAAAGGCGCCTGCACGCGGCCGGATGACACGGCGGTCGTCAATCCCCCCCGGTGCACCGTACAACTGCTTGACAGCCTGCGCGAAACAGCGGAAAAATATCACCATGGGGTCGCGATCACCCCACGAGGCGACAGCCGAAGTATCGCGTCCATTCAACCGCTCAGACGGAGGACGCGTTATGCCGTCACCTCTTGAAATTTCCCCGGACAAACTTGCCCGCCTCATTGGTACTCCCAAATGTCCCGCGCTGATCGATGTCAGGATCGGCGAGGATTTCGATGCCGATCCGCGCTTGATCCCCGGATCGCTCCGGCGCGACTACCGGCTCGTTGAGAACTGGGGCAACGACTTCGCGGGACGATCCGCCGTCATCATCTGCCAGCGCGGCAAGAAGCTGAGCCACGGGGTCGCCGCCTGGCTGCGGCACGCGGGAATTCCGGCCGATGTCCTGGAAGGCGGCTTTGAGGCCTGGGTCGAAACCGGCTATCCGTCCGTGCCCGTCTCGGCCCTGCCGAAACGTCAGACGAACGGACACACGCTCTGGGTCACGCGCGCACGCCCGAAGATCGACCGCATCGCCTGCCCCTGGCTTATTCGGCGCTTCGTCGATCCAAACGCCGTCTTCCTGTTCGTGGCACCCGCCGAAGTCGAAGCCGTCGCGGACCGCTTCGACGCCACGCCCTTTGACATCGACGCCCCGATCCGTTGGAGTCATCGGGGCGACCTCTGCACCTTCGACGTGATGGTCGAAGAATTCGGATTGGCAACGGAGCCGATGCTGCAGCTGGCAACCATCGTGCGGGGCGCAGACACCTCGCGCCTCGATCTCGCTCCAGAGGCCGCCGGCCTGCTTGCGGTTTCGCTCGGGCTCTCCCGCATGTATGCAGACGATCATGAGCAGTTGCAGGCAGGCATGCTGCTCTACGATGCCTTCTACCGCTGGTGCCGCGATGCGACCGGTGAAACGCACAACTGGCCCACGCCGAAAAAGGGTGCATGAAATGACCGATGTCGTTCACACCGCCGACGCCAGCAAGGCGTCGGCGCCCCATGGCCACGGCATCTCGCTTGCGGAAGCGTTCTGGGTCTGGGTTCGGATCGCAGGCTTAAGCTTCGGCGGCCCGGCGGGCCAGATCGCGGTGATGCATCGCATCCTCGTCGACGAGAAACGCTGGATCGGCGAGCACCGTTTCCTGCATGCGCTCAATTACTGCATGCTGTTGCCCGGTCCGGAGGCGCAGCAGCTGGCAATCTACATCGGCTGGCTGATGCATCGCACCGCCGGGGGCCTCATCGCCGGCATATTGTTCGTGGTTCCGGGCTTCCTTGCCATCCTGGCCTTGAGCTACGTCTATGCCGCCTTTGGCAATGTCAGCGTGATCGAAGGACTGTTCTTCGGGTTGAAGGCGGCCGTGCTTGCCGTCGTCGTCCAGGCGGTTTTCCGCATCGGCAGCCGAGCGCTGAAAAACAGGCTGATGATCGGCATCGCGGCGATAGCCTTTGTCGCGATTTTCTTCTTCCGCGTCCCATTCCCGCTGATCATCCTGACGGCCGGCATTGCCGGCTACATCGGCGGACGCCTGGGCTCGCCGCTCTTTCGCATCGGCGGCGGCCACGGCAAAACAACCGGGCCGATCCTCAAGGACGAGGATTCGGCCCTGGGTGAACAAACACCGATCCACGCCCGCCCCAACCTCACCTGGTCGATGAAGGTGTCCGCGGTGTTTCTCGCCCTATGGCTCGCGCCACTGTCGCTGCTGTTTGCGCTCGTCGGGCCGGACAGTGTCTTCACCGAAATCGGATGGTTCTTCAGCAAGATGGCGGTCGTCACCTTCGGGGGTGCCTATGCTGTGCTCGCCTATGTCGCGCAGGAGGCCGTGCAATATTACGGCTGGCTCAAACCAGGCGAGATGCTCGATGGCCTCGGCATGGCGGAAACAACGCCTGGCCCCCTGATCATGGTCGTCCAGTTCGTCGGCTTCATGGGCGCCTATCGCGACCCCGGCACGCTTTCTCCGATGACGGCAGCGACGCTGGGCGCGCTGCTGACGACGTGGGTGACCTTCGTGCCCTGCTTCCTCTGGATTTTCCTCGGGGCGCCCTTCATCGAGAAGCTGAGGGGCAATGTCGCCCTGACCGGCGCCATGTCGGCCATCACTGCTGCGGTCGTCGGCGTCATCCTCAACCTTGCGGTCTGGTTCGGCCTTCACACGTTGTTTTCGCAGGTCGTCCCGTGGAGCGTCGGCAGCCTTGCGCTCGATGTGCCTGTCCTGAGCTCGCTGGTGTTGCCGTCACTCTTGCTGACGCTTGCGGCGGCGCTGGCGATCTTCCGCTTCAACACCTCGGTGATCGCGACATTGCTGGCCTCGGCGCTCGCCGGCATGATGTGGGTGCTTGTCACTGCATAGGGTCGTGGCGTGGGACACCGTGGAAACCTGTGAGTATGGCCCTCCCGTTGCGGCAATCAGGCCGCAACACTCCAGGTCGACGGCATGTTGGCGTCCCCCCAGGTCTTGAGCGCAAGGATGACGGGCTCCAGCGTGCGGCCACGTTCCGAGAGATCATAGTCGACCCTGGGCGGAACCTGGGCGAACACCTTGCGCGTGATCAGGCCGTCGGCCTCCAGCTCGCGCAACTGGTTCGTCAGCATGCGCTGGGTAACGTTCGGCAGCTTCCGGCGGATTTCGTTGAAGCGCATGGTGCCCGACATCAGGTGGTAGAGAACGACCCCCTTCCACTTGCCGTCGATCAGGGTGAGCGTCGCTTCGACGGCACATCCCGGACTGCAGTCGAAACGATCGTGGCGTGTGCGTCCCATCCAATGGTATCCTTTTCGACACTATGGGCTTTTTATGTGCGTTCTTGCGATCTTGCAGCATAGTGCGCATCTTGGCCACGTTCAACCGATGGAGCATTCAATGCGAGCCGTAGCCTACCAAATCCCCCAACCGATCGAAGCCGAAACGTCGCTGGTCGATATCGACCTGCAGCGCCCGGAACCCGAGGGCCGGGACATCCTCGTCGAAGTCAAGGCGATCTCGGTCAATCCGGTCGACACGAAGATCCGCCGCGGAGTGAAGCCCGAACCCGGACAGTGGAAGGTGCTCGGCTGGGATGCCGCGGGTGTGGTCAGCGCCGTCGGGCCGAATGCGTCCTTCTTCAAGCCGGGCGACGAAGTCTTCTATGCAGGCGCCATCAACCGCTCCGGCACCAACGCCGAATTTCATCTGGTCGACGAGCGTATCGTCGGCAGAAAGCCGAGGTCGGTGGATTTTTCTGCCGCCGCCGCCCTGCCGCTGACTTCGATCACCGCATGGGAAATGCTGTTCGATCGTCTTGACGTCACCCGCCCGGTCGCAGGCGCTGCAAATGCGATCGTCATCATCGGCGGCGCCGGTGGCGTCGGCTCGATCGCGATACAGATCGCACGAGCGATGACGGACCTCACTGTCATCGCCACTGCGTCTCGCCCCGAAACGGTAGAATGGGTAAAATCGCTCGGCGCCCATCACGTTGTCGATCACCGGCAGCCGCTTGCTGCACAAATCGAAGCCCTCGGGCTTGGCCAGCCGGGCTTCGTGTTCTCGACGACCAATACCGGCGATCACCTTGATCAGATCGTCGAACTGATCGCGCCCCAGGGACGTTTCGGCCTGATCGACGACCCCAAGCAACTCGACGCGCTTCCACTCAAGCGCAAAAGCATCTCGCTGCATTGGGAGCTGATGTTCACACGCTCGCTGTTTGCGACCGCCGATATCGAGAAACAGAATGTCCTCTTGAACAGAGTGTCGGATCTGGTCGACGCAGGCAAGATCAAGTCCACGCTCAACGAGCATTTCGGGACGATCAATGCGGCCAACCTGAAGCGCGCGCACGCGGTAATCGAGTCCGGTAGGGCCAAGGGCAAGATCGTGCTCTCCGGTTTTTAGACGAGCGGGCGAAGCGCCGCCTTCCTCTTTCGCAAAAGCATGATGCCTGCTGCGAAGCCGCCCCATCGGGGCGGCCACGGCCGGCGTGTGTGCGCAAAAAGATCAAAAGAGGTCATGGGGAGGAGGCTCCCTCGACGACCGTACTTGCCGCCTGCTCCAGACCCGACGCCATCCCGCCAACCGAGCCTCTCGCGCCGCCAGGCGTCCCTATCCACAAGGATTGCAATGATGACACATTCCGCCGAGAAGGTGATTTCCTTGGCAATACTGCCGCAGAACCCGGCAAACGCGACGCATTGCGTGACGGGCTGCTCGCCCTGATCGAGCCGACCCGCAACGAGCCCGGCTGCCTCGACTACGTCCTGTTCGAAATGCAGGAAGAGCCGGGCACGTTCTACAGAAGCGTTCACCGACAGGGCCGCCCTCGACGCCCATTTTCAGACGCCACACTTCCAGGCTTTCGCAGCGACGGCGGACGACCTGCTCACCCGCCCTCTGCAACTGGTGTTTCTCAACCAGATTTCCGGCTGACGAAATCGAAGTCTCGCCCTGACGGATGCGCTTTTCCACGCCGGTGCAAGCGTTTCCGCATTCGGCAACAGCCCGCTTTTCCCCCAAGCGCAGTCGGCTATCACCGCTGGCGATTACCCACCGGCCGGAGATCGAATTGCACGCAAAGGCGTGTCACGCGTCGGTCACGCGCAAACAGATAAGAGGCGTGTTACTACAACCATACCCGAAGCGGCGCGAGTGTTTGTCGTCAATCGCCGTATGGTTTGAGCAAGATCATGCAACGCTATCTTTTTCACATCCACCTGGCAGGCGTTACCAGCCGCGACAAAGTCGGCACCCTGCTTGCCAACGATAGCCAGGCCGTCGAACACGGCCGCCTGGTGGCGGACGAAATCGCTGAGGAGGATGACTATCATGGCGTCATCGTCGCGGTAGAGAATGCCGAGGGTCGGCTTTTGGCGCGGCTGACGGCTTCCAGAGCGATGCCTCCCTGGCTGATCGCGAGATCGAAGTTCGAGCATGCCTGGGCGGAAATGAGCATCGATTTCAGTAAATTGTAATGTAACAGCAAGATTTCAGCACGAAAACTATAGGCATCTGGCTACAGCGCCGCGCGTCTTATTAGACGCGCAAAGGTCGCTGTAGCACTTTGAATTGCTGCATGTTTTTATCCCTAAATCAAAGACGATTTAAGGAAACATGCGGTGGGCAACTCGCCGGCAAGGTGGAAGAGGCATCGATGATGCCTCTTCCTTCGATGTCATCTCAGAATGTCGCCTTGGCACTCAGGATGAAGGAGCGGCCGGGTTCATAGAGTGGCGTGACGGTGCCGAATTCCTGACCGTAGGTGGCGCGCTCTGAGTAGGTCTCGTCGAAGATGTTGTTGATCTCGGCGCGCAGGGTCAGATTGCTGTGGCTCGGCGGCTGATACTCGACGAAGGTGTTGAAAACCTTGTAGCCCTCAAGAGGCGGGGTGCCGGCGGCAACATCGTCATTGTCGAGTGCGATCTCGACATCGCCGCCGATGGTGACACCCCAATCGATGAAGCTGTGCGCGGCCAGGAGCGTGATGAACTGACCGGCCGGGGCCGCCAGATAGATACCGGTGTCGGAGTCGGCCGGCTTGCCGTCGATCGAGACATCGATATTGGCGTATTTGACCTTGAAGTAACCGTCGCCCCAGTCGTATCCGGCACCGAGCTCGAAGCCCTTCGAGCGCACATCATGGTTCTCGATGGCCCTGGCGACCGCGTATTTGGCTGTGCGAGCGTCGTCGATATCTGTGTGGAAGAGGCTGCCTTCCACGGTGAAACCGTCATGCTTGGCGACAAGGCCGAAGGCATAATTGTCGGCCGTTATTGGCTCCGGGCCGGTTCCATAGTTCCAGTTCGGGTTCATGATGAAGTTTTCGGCAAGCGGGACGCCGGCCCAGACGTGGGAGTAGCCGGCTTTGGCCGTCAGCAGGTCCTCGATCAGATCATATTCGCCGGAGACGTTGCCGCTGAAACCGGCATTGTCCCACTTCTCATTTGTGGTGCCGGTGAACCATTGCTGGTCGCCACGCATGCCGAAGGAAAGCCGGGTGCGTTCCCAGGGTTCGAGCCGCGCCTGCGCATAGATGCCGACATTGCGCGCGCGCTCGGTCGAGGCATCGAAGCGATCTTCGAGTTCGGCCTTGTCGTTGTAGAAATCGACGCCTGCGGTGATGCTGCCGATATCGAAGCTGAACTTGTTTTCGAACTTGCCGTTGAAGCTGCCGGTTTCGCCGGCGCCGGGATAGGGGACCGATATCGTGCTTGGCGGCACCGGGCGAGGAAAGATCGGGATCTCTAGCCGCGTCGAGCTGTAGGCCAACACCACGGTTGGATCCCACCAATCCTCAGGCGTGCTGTCGGTATAGGAGAAGACCGTGTTCTGCCGGTCGAGCGTATAGTCGCGCACGCGCGGTTCCCACGGCGGGCGGCCCGAGATGAAGCCGGTATTGGCGCGGAACGGGCGCGGGGCGTCGTCGTAGACGCGTTCATGGCTGATCTCGAAACGATCACCACTCTCGAACTCGTATGCCACCTTGCCGAGCCCGCTCAGGAGATCGGTGCGCGTTCCCTCGACGATGCTGCCGTTGCCGGATTTGAACTCGTCCCCCTTGGCAAAATTGAAGTAGCCGAGAAATTCGAGCCCCTCCTGCATGCCGTAGGCGGAGATTCCGGTCTGGAAGGTTTTGCTGTTGAAGTTGTAGTTGGAGCTGACGAAGCCGCCATAGCCGTCGCCGTCGAGCAGGTCGCGGGCATCCTTCGTTTCATAGGCAATGGCGCCGCCGAGCGCGCCTGGTCCTACATCCGCAGGCGCGATGCCGGCATCGACGCGCACGGCCTTCAGCAGGCTCGGATCGATGAGGTTGGTTGCGTTGTGATGGAAGACCTTGTTGTTCTGGCGGCCGCCATCCATGGTAACGGCGAGATTGTTTTCCTCGATGCCGTGAACATAGACCTTCTGCGACATCGGCAGCGAGCTACCAACCTCGATCCCTGGCTCGCCGCGGAAGACGTCGGCGATATTCGCAGGGTTGAGAAGTTCGAGCTCCTTCTGGCTGATGACGATTTCACCGACGCCAGTGGCGTCCCCGAATACCGAAATCGGATCAAGCGCCGTAGAGCCGTCGGCCGGCGCCACTGCCGCGCCGCCACCGACCGCCCCTGTCCCGATCACGGCCGTTCGCCCGCCGGAGATGCGATACTCGATGCCCGTGCCGGAAAGCAGCCGTGCAAGCGCCTCCTCCGGCGCGTAGGAACCGACGACCGCCTTGGACATGACGCCACGGGACACCGAAGCGGCAAGCGTCACCTGCAGGCCCGATTGCCGGCCAAAGACGTTGAGCGCGTCGGCAAGCGGTTGTGCCGGCACGTTGAAGCTGCGAGCGGCACTCTCTTGTGCCGGTGCATCCTGCGCAAATGCCGAGCTCGGCCAGTTCAGCGACGAGGCCAGGCAAATCGCCATTGCCGTCGTTGCCATCAGCCGTCCCATCGGACGCCCGCCGTCGCCGCCCCAATTCAAACGACGGGATCCCTTGCGGCCTTGCGATATGCACATCGTAGTCTCATCTCCTTGAATTGCGCTCCGTTGCCGAGCGCTTTCCAACAATGACGAGGACCCCAGTTTTTTTTCTCAGAAAAATTGAATTTTATTGTCAGGATTTTCAGTATTGCGTCAGGACGCGACCATAGGTCGAAAAGGTGCGGACGCGGCCGCCATAGGGTTCGACCAGCGCCTTCAGCGCACCGTCCGGATCATGAAGATCATACAGACCGGTGACCTTGAGACCCGCGAGCTTTCGGTCCGGCACCGCTATCCACGCCGAGTGGTAACGTTGAAGCTGCTCGGCGACCGCACTGATGGACGCATCCTTGACGAAGATCCGGCCGCTGCGCCAGGCGGCGACCTGATCGGGCTGGATGATGTTGCGGGTAACCGCGCCGTCGCTCGCAGTCACGACAGCCATCTCGCCCGGAAGCAGCCTGAAGTCCGACGTTTCCCTGGCGTCCTCGACCGAGACCTGAACGACGCCTCTTTCCAGCTCGACGGTCGTTTCCCCTCCCGCAAGCCGAACGTCGAAGGCGGTACCGACGACCAGAACCGTGACGCCTCCGGCCTCCACCGTAAAGGGCCGCGCCGGATTATGCGCGACATCGAAAAACGCCTCACCGGAAAGCAACGTGACGTGGCGCCCGGCGGCGGTCATCTCCGTCTTGATGGCACTGTCGCCGCCAAGCTCGATGAGCGTTCCATCCTCCAGCGTCACTCTGGCATTCTGGCCGGTGGCGGTGATGTGATCCGCCTGAAGTCGGATCAGCAGCGACGGGCCGGCAAGGACGAGGAATAGGGTCGCGGCAATGGCAGCGACTGCGCTCATGACCGGGCGGCGCCAACGACGCCTGGTGCTCGAAATGACGTTGGCGCGCGCCGCGCCTGCCCACAGATGTTCATGGGCCGGAGCCGCTTCCCCCATCAACTGCCAGGTCCTCAACGCATATTGCCAGCCCCGCTGATGATCATCAGAGCGATGCAACCACCGCTGGAAGTCGGCGGTGAGCTCGGGACAATTCGGCTCACCCTTCAGCCGCAGAAACCAGTCCATGGCTTCTTCCAGTGTAGCGGCTGCGATTTCCTGATCCTGGGTCAATATATCCTACGCCGGTCTGGGCCTCTTCCGAGGCACTTCTACCCGAACATTCCCTCTTTTGACAAAGACGAATGACGCGCTTTTTTTTCTCAGGGAGCGACCACTTTAAGTCGCGTTGACCAGAAGTGCCGTGGCAATCTTCATCATCGCTGCCGTGACGTAACGATGGGCGCTGGCTGTCGATATGCCCAGATGCGATGCCACTTCTTCAAGCGTGTAGCCGCCGAAGCGGTGCATCTCGACGGCGACCCGCGCCTCGACAGGCAATTCCGAGAGGATCTGCGAAATCCGGCGAACGTCGTCGCACAGCAAGGTCGATTGTTCCGGCGTCGGCACGTCGGCAGGAACCGACCAGAACGGCACATCGTCCTGGTGGCCGATTGCGGCCACCTTCCGGCGCCTCAGCACATCGAGCGAGAGGTTCCTGACCGTGCGGTAGAGATAGGCGAGGAGCTGGCCTTTTGAAACCGTCCGGGTGCTGGAAGGCAGAAACCGGACAAACGCATCCTGGACGATATCTTCGGCAGCATCGCGCGAGCCGAGCAGGCGGACCGCATAGGCGATGAGCGCCGGACGATGGGCAATAAAGATATCGACGCGCGTTTCGGATTGGGTCTCGGTCGTCATAGGATCCTGGCCGGGAGCGGGTTCGTCCGCGGCGACTGCTTTGCGCGAACGGGCGTAAAATTGAAAACATGTCTATAATAGTCAAGTTTAAAATTCGGCCAGCGGCGAACTTTTCCCACGGAAGAAGGAGGGTGTGTCTCAATCGCCGCGATCGCGGAAGCCACCACGGTGGGGCACGGCAAGTGCCACGGACGGCATGCAGACGGCCGGTTTTCGAGACGCGAGATGGCTATCGCAAGAGCCAAGGAACATCGTCAAAACCTTGCGTCTTTGGCGTTTGCGGCAATCCCGAAGCGTGAAAATCTGGCCGCCCCAGCAGCTTGGTCATGGATGGCCGCAGCGCCGCCACGTGAAGCGAAACACGCTTCCAGCCAGACGCGCGCCCGTCACGATCAGAGCACGACATGTGACGATTGATCTCGGCGGGCAATACACTGCGTTGGTCGGTATTGGCGGCAGCGTGTGAAATCCGATGGTTGTTCGCTGGCGCGGCGCCAGATCGAACAGGACCCCGCGGTTTCGCACGACGTATCAGGCAACGATCAGTGCCGAAGACCTCAACGATCATCGCCGCCAAGCGTGGGCTCATGCCGGGGTCTTTGGCAACGGACTTGTAGCCCCCATAACGTTCCGCATCGTATCGTCGCGGACTGTGGCATCGGAAGCGGCGCTGACGACGAGCCCCTTCTTCGCCGCGTCTTCCGCGAGCGTCTCCCAGCTGTTTCTGATCGTTGTCGCCATCTCGACCCAGGAACGGTCGACGCCGTTCGCCGCAAGCGTCTCGATCAGTACATCCATCCGCTCGACGCACTCGTCAATATTCAGGTGCAACCGGGATAGCTGGTCGAGCGTAATGCCGGGATGATCCAACAGCCTTGGTATGGTTGTCGCCGCCTTTTTGACGAGCTCGTCTTCTTCGATCAACGAACGCTGCCACGCCTCACACATCGCTGCCCCCAACTCTTACTCAGAACAACAGGATCGACGCAGGCACGACACGGGTCAACGCACCAAGGCGGGCATCAAGGCGGCCATACATCCGTCATACGGTGGAACCTTAGTCCCTCTAGACAGGTTGCGCGCGTAAAAAGAGCGGGAACGGACACGCGCGATACCGACGACACATTTTCCCGGCGAGTTTACCGACATCGCGCGACACCGATCGCAACGGCGTTAAACGACCGTGATCTGATTTCGACCGTTGCGCTTGGACTGATAAAGGCCCTCGTCGGCCCGTCGCAAAATATCGCCGATTGTCGCATCCGTTCGGGAAATTTCGGTGAGACCGCCGCTGATCGTGGAGAAAAGCTCCAGCCTGTTCTCTAGTTCCAGCGAGATTTGCTGACGCAGCTTATCTGCGATCGGCTCGCCCTCGTCGAGCGTCGTCGCCGGGATCAGCACAACGAACTCGTCGCCGCCAAGACGTGCCAGCACGTCGTCAGACCGCAGCGCCCGCCGGCAGCCGGTGGCAATCGTCGCCAGCAGCTCGTCGCCGACGGAATGCCCCAGTTCGTCATTGACTGCCTTGAAATTGTCGACGTCGAACATCAGCAGGCATGTCGGACGGCGGGTGCGCGTGGCCAGATCGAACTCGATCGCAAGCACGTCAAGCAGTTTTCGGCGATTGTAGAGGCCGGTCAGCGGATCGGTTTCGCTTTGTTGGCGCAACTGATGCTCAATGGCATTCTTCTCGGTGATATTGCTGGCAACCCAGACCACGGCGTCCTCGCCGTCGACAGGAAAATCGAGCGCCTGGACCCGGCCTTCAAACCAGATCGGATGATCGGGCCCAGCATCTTCGAGGCCCTTAACGTCGCTTCCCGCGAGGCTGTATTCGACGATGTGCAATGCCCGGGAGCCGAGCGCCTTTTCGATTTCCAGCGCGAACCACAGCGCCTTGTCATGGGCAAGGACATCAAAAACACTCTGACCGACAAGACTGCTGCCATCGTGATAGTAGCGGTGATCCGCCCCACCGTACAGGGCAGCATAACGGCCGCTGCGCGTCAGAATGAACGCCGGGTCGGGCAAGGCGGCAAGAATGAGAGTGAGCTGATCGCGGGAAAACCGCACCTCGTTCTTCACAGGTGCATCCGCGGCGGCACGACTACGGCGCCGCGCGTCTTATAAACGCGCAAAGGTCGCTGTAGCACTTTGAATTGCTGCATGTTTTTATCCTCAAATCGAATAGGATTTAAGGAAACATGCAGTCGGCGATACGCTCATGACGATGACATCCAGGCATTGTCTTCTTCCCTTGTCTCCTCGTCCCATAGACGAAAGAGCAGGCGGTACAGACTTGGCTCAAAGGGATGCTGTCGCAAAAAACCTTCGAAATATTCAATTTTTCTAAGCTACATCCACCAGCGCCCCTAAGCGAGCATGGAGCGCATCCCTATGCGAGCTGGAACGCAAGCCATGCCCGGAAAATAGGCATATCAGTGTGACAACAACATAGGACAAGCACGCACGCCTTCTCGCTGCCGAGCGGATAGGCGCTCTTGTCCGCGCACCCGCTGAGCAGGACGGCTCGTTCATCCCAAACGCAATGTTCGACAGCCGGTCTCCGGATAGGCTATGCACGAGGTCGAGAAGGGCCGTTGGCCGAGGCGCATGATGCAGACAGACGAGCTGAACCTGAAATCCCAGCGTCCGTTGCCGCCGCTGAACGCCCTGCGCGCCTTCGATGCGCTGGCCCGGTGCGGCAGCCTGCGCGCAGCCGCAATCGAGCTCGGCGTCGTGCCCGGCGCCGTGCGCCAGCAGCTTGCAAGCCTCGAGGAGCATTTCGGCTTTGCCCTGCTCGATCGCGAAGCTGGCCGCGTGACCCTCAATCCGGCAGGACGGCGGCTCGCCGATGCCGTCGGTGTCGCCTTTGCCATCGTCTCGCGTGCGGCGGAAGAGATCTCGTCGAGCGGCAGCACCGTCCGGCTGCGGCTCGGCGTGCCGATGCCGATGGCCTCGGCATGGCTTATGCCGCACCTGGCAACGCTGCAAAGCGCCGTCTCGGGCCTTGAGGTCGATATCATCCCGGTTGCCGTCAACCAGTCGCTGACTGACATGCCTGAAATCGATGCCCTGATCGTTGGCGGTGAATACCGACCGCTGCCCGATATAGCCGCGACCGCCTTCATGGACGACCGGTTTGGCCCGGTGCTCACCGTCGGGCAACCGTCCCCCGGCCTTACGCCGCCCGATCTCGCGGACATGACCGCGCTGGTCGCCCGCACGGTGCCCTATCTCTGGGACGACTGGTTTCGCGAAAGCGGCAATGCTCCGGTCCGCTTCCGCAAGCGGATCGAGGTGGACGATCTGACGCTGGCCCTCAGTGCCGCCCGCAGCGGGCTTGGCGTCACCATCGCGCCGGCGGCCTCGATCGAAACGGACCTTGCCTCCGGCGCGCTCGAAGCGCCGTTTGGTTTTGTCAGCCGGCCGACCGGCTATCGGTTCTGCTGCCGCATTGCCGACAGGGACCGCAAGCCGATTGCTGCCCTGCGGAATTGGCTGCTCGCAGAGGGGCGGCGCCAGGAAGGAAAACTGCCCTCCGCCGCAGTTTAATGTCTCTGCCATAGGACAGGCTGCCCGGACTATCTTTGCCGGCACCATCGACAGACAGCCAGGACCCTCACCATGACCACCTCCAGCCATCCGTCCCGTATCGAGTGGGTCGGGCAAAGCTGCGCGCTTCTGCGCGCCATTGCTGCCGAGTTTGAAACAACCCTCCCGTTCAAGGGCCTGACGATCGGAACGGCAATCCATCTGGAGCCAAAGACCATAGCGCTGCTGATGACGCTCAGGGCCGGCGGCGCGCAGCTCGTGGCAACCGGCAACCTGAACAGCACCCAGCCGGCGACGGTCGATTATCTGAAACGTCAGGGCATCACCGTCATCGGTGGGCAGACGACCGATGCGACGACCCATTCCGGCTTCATCGATGCCCTGCTCGATCACCAGCCCGACCTACTGCTCGACAATGGCGGCGACCTTTTCGCTCGTGTTGCCGAACGGCCCTACGGGACATTGCTCGGTGGTACCGAGGAGACCACTTCCGGCCGGACCCGTCTGGAGCCGATGCGCGACGCCATCGGCCTGCCGGTGCTTGTCATCAACGACAGCCCCATCAAGCAGTTTGCCGAGAACCGCCATGCGGTCGGCCAGAGCCTGTTCGAAAGCTACATGCGCTTCACCAATCGCTCGACCAATGGCAAGCGTGTGACCGTTTTCGGCTATGGCGCCTGCGGCAAGGGCACCGCCGCCTGCTTTCGCAATGCCTACAGCGCTGTCAGCGTCGTCGACGTCGACCCGGTTGCAACGCTCGAGGCCCATCTCGACGGTTTCTCGACGCCGAGACCCGATGACGCCATACGCTCGGCCGACGTCATCGTCACGGTCACAGGCTCTGCGAGTATCCTGACGGCTTCGGATCTCGCGACCCTCAAGGACGGCGTGATCCTCCTCAACGGCGGGCACTTCCCGCACGAGATCGACGTTGCCGGCATGCGCGCCGATAACGCGGTGGTGGCGGCGGAAACCTACGCCGACGAGGGCATCGAGACGCTCGTCCTTGCCGATGGGCGGCGCATCCATATTCTCGGCGCAGGTCACATGGCCAATCTTGCCGGGTCAAGGGCGCTTGGCAATTCGGTCGAATCCATGGATCTCGGCTTTGCTCTCCAGGCCCGCTGCCTGGAGCGGGTGGCGAGCCGCACGCTCGACGCTTCGATGTGTGTCGTGCCGGTGCCCGGAGACATCGACGCCATGGTGGCATCCGCCTATCTCGAACTGCACCGCTGAGGGAACTGACAGATGCTGCGCTGGGGAATTCTTGGAACGAGCTTCATCTCCGACACGATGGCCGGGGCCATCTCTGCCAGCGACGGGTCCCGCATCGAAGCGGTGGCCGGGCGCGATCCGCAGCGGCTTTCGGATTTTGCCGGGCGACACGGTATCGCGAAGCACTATTCCGGCTACGACGCGCTGCTCGACGACCCTGATATCGATGTCGTCTATATCGGCCTGCCCAACAACATGCATCATGAGGCGGTGATCCGCGCCGCGGAAAAGGGCAAGGCCGTCCTGTCGGAGAAATCGCTCACCACGACGATGGCCGAAGCCGACGCCCTGGCGCAGGCCGTGCGTGACCGCGGTATCTTCTTTCTCGAAGGCTTGATGTATCTCTGCCATCCGTTGATGGCCAAGGCCGGCGAAATCCTGCAGTCCGGCCGGCTCGGTGTGATCCGCTCGGTTTCCGGTCTCTACGCCGCCGATATCTGGAAGTTCGTGAACCCGATGGGCAAGGGGACGATTTTCAATCTCGGCTGCTACCCGGCCTCGCTGCTGCACTACGTGATCCAGACGGCCTGCGGGCAGCATGCCTTTTCCAGCCGGTCGACCAGCGCCTTCGGAAACGCCTCGTCGCACGACGGCAATATCTGCGACGCAAGCCTGTCGGTTCGTTTCGACAATGGCGTTCTCGCCACGCTTCAGTCCACCGACAGCTTCGGCATGTCCTTCGCCTTTTCCATCCATGGAGAGCGCGGCGCCCTGCGGTTCCTCACCAATCCCTGGCTGCCTGTGGCTGGCGAAAATCGCCTCGAGCTTTGCGAATATGGCCGCGCTCCGGAAGAAATCGTCGTGCTTTCCGACCATGACGCCTTCGGCCATCAGGTGCGACTGGTGGAGAACTGCCTGAAGGCAGGACTGAAGGATGCCCCGCGTCCGGCACCACAACTCACCGATTCGCTCGAGATCATGTCTTTGCTCTCCGCCTGGGACGATCAGGCAAGACTGTCATCGGCAAGTGGCGCATAGCATCCCCGCCCGCCGCAGCCTGTTTTCAGGCACACGCCATAAGGACGCACGACCCCACCAAAAATGATTGCGAGCGGACCTGGCGCGCCGTTTCAAACGTCATGGTTTGTGCGTAACAATTGCGGACCGCGCGAGGGGCGCGTGGCTTCCTTGGGGGACTTATGAAGAGATTGTTGCTCACCGCAGCGCTGTTTCTCGCCGCGACCGCGGCCGGAAACGCCCAGACCGTCAACGCCGGAAAATACACCGTCGAAGGCACGAACCTGGATGGTTCCAGCTATTCCGGCACGGCCGAAATTACGCTTGCGAGCGAAACCACCTGCGTCATCGAATGGGACACGGCCGGCGTAAAATCGACCGGCGTCTGCATGCTGAACGGCAATGCCTTCGCCGCAGCCTATGTGCTCGGCGATGCCCTTGGCCTCATCGTCTACAAGGTCAACGGCGACGGTTCGCTTGATGGCACCTGGACAATCACCGGCAAGGATGGCAGCGGCACCGAAACGCTGACCGAAGCCAAGTAACCTTCGCGGCGGAATGCGCTCGGCTATCATGAAAACACCTGCAGTGGGCATCTGCCCGTTGCAGGTGTTTTGTTTTGGACAGGCAGTCTAGGAGAGCTCCACTTTCGCGGTTTTCTCCCTGTACTCTTCCTTCGGATCGCTGCCCAGGAGCAGCTTGATACCGGCAAACAGGCTGGTCTCGTTGAGCCAGATTTCCGCTTCGCTCGGCTCGAAACGCAGCAGGGCCAGTTCGGGGTCGTCCTTTCCACCCTCGTACCAGGCGGCGATGTACTGGTTCCACAGCCGATCGATAACAGTGCGGTCATTGTCGAGGCGAAGGCGCCCGTGAACGGTCGCGAACAGTTCATGATCCTTGGATGCAAAAGCAAACATGGCCGGTGTGTTCGCGGCGACATTCTGGGCCACGACGGCACTCCTGACGGTGAAGAACCAGATCGGACCCTGCTCGCCCTCGATCTGCGCCGTCATCGGACGCGTGTGCCCATGCTCTTTTTCGGACAAGCCAAGCATGACCGTCATGTCCGATTTCAATGTCTTCCAGAGTTTCTTCTTGAGTTCTTCGGGAGTTGCCACTGCCGTATCTCCTTGACGGTTCGACGCGCCGACGTTGCCCACCTTTTTGGGATGGCCTTCGCGAGCCGGCGCGAAACCAGACGCCGGCCGATCGGCCGGCGTCTGCTATGCTATCCGCGGGTTTAGCGGTTGGCGTATCGGGCGCGCTGCTCTTCGATCTGCGTCGGGCTATAGGGATCGAGGTTCTCATCGAACCTGCTCCAGCCCTCCGCGCGGTAGGCTGAGCGGCGTGCGTTGACATCGACCCAATTCGAGCGCGTGAGGATCGCCTCGGCCTCGGCGACATCGCTGTCGGCGACGCGTGCAGTAACCAGTGTGCCGCCGCGGCGAACGCCCTCGGCGTAGACATGGGCATCTTCTTCCGGCACGCCGGAATCCGTCAGCGCGCCGATTATGCCGCCCACGGCACCACCGGCAACGGCACCGGCGGCGGCGCCCGCCGCTGTTGCCGCCAGCCAACCGGCCGCCACCACCGGGCCGACGCCCGGGATCGCCATCAGCCCGAGGCCGGTCAGAAGGCCGCCTGCGCCGCCGACCGCAGCACCGAGGCCGGCGCCAGTGCCAGCCCCTTCGGCCGCACCTTCTGTGTCGTCAACCTTGTAACGGCCTTCGGCATTGCTGGCGACCATGCTGACGTCGTCATCGGGAATGCCGGCCGCTTTCAGCGCACGCACGGCCTCGGAAGCCTGCTCATAGGTATCGAAGAGTCCGGAAACTGTTTTCATGTCGATTTTCCTTGAATGGGTCTGCTGAAGTTTCTCGACCAACATCAGTTGGCGACGATGTTGCCCTGGTAATCGAGCGCGACGGTCACGGGCTTTCCGTCCTTGGTGGCAGAGGCCTGCCAGATGCCCTTGTCGTCCAGCTTCAATCCGGTCACGGATGTGTAGCCGTTCTCCTGAAGTCGTGCGCGCGCCTGCTCTTCGGTGAAGCTGTTGGCGCCCTCGACAGGTGCGGTCGGGTTGGTGGTGTCAGGCGTGGCCACTGCTGGCGTTTCAGCCTCCGGCGAAGGGGTCGGCGTCTGGGCGTAAGCACTAAGCGCGCTTGCGGCCAGAAAAGCTGTCGCGACGATCACTCGTTTCATTGTTGTCTCCTCGATGCGTCATTGAACGATGCTGGGACAACGCGAGTGCTTGGCGATGGTTCCTGCCTCACATCAGAACAAATTGAAAATTATTCAATCAACTTAACAGGTTACCGGCGCTGCGCACGCTCTCGATCGGGCACGACAAGGCCCGCCGGGTTTGATGACAGCGCCAAGCCAAACGCCTCTCGCACAGGAAGGTTCAGTCCGTTGTTTGCAATTGGTGCCGGCAATGCGCAATGGTAGCAAGCGCCTATCAGCAGGAGGCACTCGCTGACGCGAGCCGCGTGACGCCTCCTGCCCGTCCCAACAGGAAGCGGCCGTTGTTGAAATTCGCCAGCGCCCTAGTTCCCGTTCGAGTTTCGATCGGAACAGCATCGGCGACCTGAATGGCAAGCAATCATAAAGGGGATTGGATCAGGAAGGCGGATGCCGACCAGACACGGGCGAGTTTTCCCGAACTGTTCTTCGACCTCGTTTTCGTCTTCGCGCTCATTCAGCTCGCCCACAAGCTCGCAACCGATTTCAGTGCCACTGCCGTGATCGAGGCCGTCCTGCTGATCCTGGCGATCTGGTGGGTCTGGATCCACACGACATGGGTGACGAACCTGCTCGATACCGAAAAGGAGCCGGTCCGCCTGCTGCTGTTCAGCCTGATGTTTGCCGGCATCCTTCTGGCGATCGCCCTGCCCGAAGCCTTTGGCGACCAAGGACTGGTTTTTGCGGCGATCTACAGCGGTATGCAGATCTGTCGGTCGGCTTTCACGCTTTATGCCTTTCGCCACGCCGACAGGCGATCGTTCCTGACCTTCCTGCGCATCACGATCTGGATGCTGCTCTCCAGCGCCTTCTGGCTGTCCGGCGGGCTAATGGAGATCGAAGGGCGCCTTCTCCTATGGACGCTCGCCCTCCTTGTCGAATACGCCTCGCCGGCGCTCAGGTACTACGTGCCCTTTCTCGGCAAATCGCCCGACGAGACCTTGGATATATCCGGCGCGCACATGGCGGAACGTTGCGCGCTCTTCGTCATCATCTGCCTCGGTGAGACCATCTTGACCACCGGCCGCAATGCGACGGAGCACATGACGGATGATATGACCTTTGCCGTGTTCTGCAG
The DNA here is from genome assembly GCF_001425885.1 of Ensifer sp. Root1252. Classification (NCBI taxonomy): domain Bacteria; kingdom Pseudomonadati; phylum Pseudomonadota; class Alphaproteobacteria; order Hyphomicrobiales; family Rhizobiaceae; genus Ensifer; species Ensifer sp. Root1252. Next base: position 173,309 of record NZ_LMDT01000002.1, read on the forward strand.
TGCATTCCTCAGCACCGGCTTCATGTGGTGGATCTATTTCCACCACGGCCAGGAAAAGGCGGCATCCAAAGCCGAAGCGACATCACGGCCGGAGACCCTGGCGCTCAATCTATTCACCTACGGCCACCTGCCTGTCGTCGCCGGCATCATCCTGACGGCAGTCGGGGAGGAGTTCAGCTTGTCTCACGCCGAAGAATCGAGTTCGCTGAAGCATGCGCTCGCCATGCTCGGCGGCCCGGCGCTTTTCCTCGGCGGCAACATCTGGATCAAGGCCGTCGCGACCCGCCAGTTCCCGGTCTCGCACATCGCCGGGCTCGTGCTTCTCGCCGCCGCGATCCTCATCGTGCCAATTGCCCCCAACTACATCGTTCAGGCCGCATCGACCGCAGTGCTGTTGATCGTGGCGCTTTGGGAATATCTTGCCCTGCGTCGCCTCGCGGCATCGACCGCCTGAGCAGGCGACTGCCTGAGCCACCCGCCAACCGCAACGGTCGCAAGCAACCAGAGGAACTTAATCGGCTCCTGCGCATTCACGAATGCGCAGACCTGGAGGGGCACTTGCATTCACTGACCCGAAAACGGGCACTTCGGAAGTCCGAGCCGCTCTGGGCCGATACCCCACGCCATGCGGTGAGGACACAAAGGCGGCTCACCACCCATGATGTCGATGTGCTGATCGTCGGCGCCGGAATCAGCGGTGCGCTGATGGCGAATGCTCTGATTGGCCACAATCTGTCAGTGCTGATGGTCGATCGCCGAAAGCCGATAGGCGGCAGCAGCATGGCCAGCACCGCCATGATCCAGCACGAAATCGACGTGCCGCTGCATCGGTTGAACCGCTTGCGCGGAACCGCTGACGCCGCGCGCGTCTGGCAGCGCTCGGCGAAGGCGGTCGAGCATCTCGCATCGCTCGTCGACGCCCTGCAGATCGATTGCCATTTCGAGCGGAAGAACACGCTTTATCTCTCGGGCGCAAGCTATGGTTCGCGCGCACTTCAAGCGGAAGTGAGTGCCCGCGAGGCTGCAAGCCTCGCCGCAACGCTTCTGCCGCAAGACAAACTGCGCGCCAGGTTCGGTATCGACCGTACCGCGGCGATCGAGACGCATGTCTCCGCATCGGCCAATCCGGCCCAGTTGACCGCCGGCTTCCTCCGCCACGCACAGGCAAACGGCGTCCCCATCGTCGAGACGATCGAGATCACCGATATCAGGGAGGTTGAGGGCCGGAATGCCGTTGCGACGTCCGACGGCCGGATCATTCTAGCGACCCATGTGGTCTTCTGCACGGGCTATGAGTTTCTGAAAGCCGTCGCGAACAAGAAACATGCCATCGTCTCGACCTGGGCGATGGCGACCAGACCTCGTCATCCACGGCCGGAATGGCTCGACGACTATCTCGTCTGGGAGGGCGCCGACCCGTATCTCTATTTTCGCTCGACACGGGACGGCCGCATCCTCGTCGGCGGCGAGGACGAGAAAAGCGACGATGCCTTCGAGGATCCGGCAAAGTTGAAGGGAAAGTCCGACATCCTGCGCGAAAAGCTCTCCGATCTGATCGGGATCAGGATCGGCGAGCCCGACTACCGTTGGGCAGCGGCATTCGGCGTCACCGCTCAGGGCCTGCCGATGATCGGCCGCGTTCCCGGTATGCGCAACGCCTTCGCCACCATGGGCTATGGCGGCAACGGCATCACCTTCAGCCAGATCGCCGCCGAGATCATTTCGTCGAGCATCCTGGGGCATGCGGACCCGGACGCTTCGCTGTTTCCGTTCGTCTAGCGGTCGGCGTGGAAACAGCGCCGCATTTGCCGGCCGATCATTCGTGATAGCTTCTGATAAATCCTTGGGGAAATAGGCATGGGCAAGGCAATCGATCAAATCCGGGATCTCGGTGCGCCGCCCTCGATGCAGGGCGTGCGCCCGGCCATGCCCACGTCGCTGACGCTTGTAGGCGCCGCGGCCGTGCTTTACCTCGCGCGCGACGTCTTCCTCCCGATCGCCGTCGCGCTGCTCCTGACCTTCGCACTTGCGCCTGTCGTCGCGGCACTGCGCCGTATGGGCCTGCCACGGGCGTTTGCGGTGATCTCTACCGCGTTGATCACCTTTATCTTGATCGGCATTTTTAGTCTCATCGTCGCACTGCAAGTTGCCGAACTTGCGAAGAACCTGCCCGCCTATCAATCCAACATCGTCATGAAGGTGAAGGACCTGAAGGAAGCCGGCTCCGAAAGCGGCATCATCGATCGCATCGGAAACGTGGTCGAACGCATCAACCGCGAAATAGACCGCCCGACCACGGAGACACCGACTAGCGTCGAAAGCCCGAAAAGAGATCCGCTGCTGGTCGAGATCTATTCTCGCGACAATCCGATCCAGGTTCTCACCAACATCATCGCGCCGCTAGTCGGCCCGGTGGCGATGGCCGGCCTTGTGGTGGTGGTCGTCATCTTCATGCTGCTGGAACGGGAGGATCTGAGGGACCGATTCATCCGTCTCGCCGGTTTCGGCGATCTGCATCGAACCACCGAGGGCCTGCAGGATGCCGGTAAGCGAGTCGGCCATTACCTGCTGATGCAGTTGATCGTGAACACCGCCTATGGCCTGCCTGTCGCCATCGGCCTTTGGTTTATCGGCATACCCAACGCGGTGCTGTGGGGGTTGCTGGCGATCGTCCTGCGCTTCGTGCCCTATATCGGGCCGGTCATCGCCATGGTGCTGCCGCTGTTTCTGTCGGTGGCGGTCGACAGCGGCTGGTCCATGCTGTTGTGGACGGCCAGCCTGTTCGTGGCGATGGAACTGGTGATCAACAATGTGGTCGAGCCGATGCTCTACGGTTCCAAGACCGGTCTGTCGCCGCTGGCGATCATCGTTTCCGCGATTTTCTGGGCGTGGATCTGGGGGCCTGTCGGACTGATCCTGTCGACGCCGCTGACGGTCTGTCTCGTTGTTCTCGGCAAACATGTACCGCAATTCGAATTTCTGCAGGTACTTTTCGGCAGCGATCCGGTGCTCGCGCCGCATGCGCGTCTCTATCAGCGGCTTCTGGCAGGCGATCCGGACGAAGCGACCGATCAGGCCGAGGAGATCCTCGAAGAAGAATACCTCGTCGACTACTACGGCGCGGTCGCCATGCCCGCCCTGGCTTTGGCGGAACAGGATCGCGCCCGTGGTGTCATGAGCGACGAGCAGCGGCTGCGCGTGGCTGCAAGCGGCATGTCGCTGGTCTCCAACCTCGAAGACATTGCGATCGAGGAAAGTCAGGACGATGAGGATGAGAAGGCAGACACGGAAGGCGAACCGGCAAGCCAGCCCATTCCGGATGGCGAAGGCATGACCATCCTGTGCGTCGGCGGCCGGGGCGAGATCGACGATGTCTCCGCTGCGATGCTCGCCCAGGTGCTGCGTGCCGAAGGGGCCGCAGCAACGGCGCTGAGTTTTCACCAGATCGAACCGGCCAATATCCGCAAGCTCCAGACCGAAGCCGTCGACGCGATCGTCGTCTGCTTTCTCAACCGGGATTCGATCAAGCACGCCCGATTTGTCGTCCGCCGCCTCAAGCGGGTCAACATCAGGGCAAGGGTCGGCATCGTCATTTGGGACACTTCTGCCGACCGTGCAGCGGGCCAGCGCAAGGCAGATACAAGTGCGGAGCAAGTGGTGGGCGCCGACTTCGTTGCATCAGACATGACGACGGCGGCGATTGAGGCGCTGACGAAGCGGCCCTCGGTTCCGCTTGCAGCCCCCAGCAAGACCAAGGTTCGGCGACGACTGGTGCCACAACAGACACAATGACGTCTTCAGCGCTGCTGGAGCGGGCCGGGCCTATCTGCTCGGAGAGCGGGGCAACCCGGTTCCGAAGACACAGAAGTCCTACATCAGGACGTGGACATTCCCTGCCAAATGGTTTTCGGTCTGGTGACGCCTGCTTTTTCTCAGGCCGACGTCGTCTGCGACGAGGCGTCGTTGATGAAACACGATCTCGGATGGCGCCAAGAAGATCGAATCGGCGAAGGAACTCAGCATGGCCAAGGATGCCATGGCAGCCAATGACATGGAGAAATGCAAGTCGCATATGGACAATGCGGTCAAGGGCAAGGACGCGATGTAACGCGATCAACTCCGTCCAACGATCGGTCAAAACACAAAAAACGCCCGCTCGGATCCGAGCGGGCGCTTCATGAAATCTTTGATGGTCTCAGGCGCGATTAGCGGCCGAAGGCATTGCGGGCAATGCTCGGGATGTCGGCGCGGTCGATGCCNTCCGAGCGGGCGCTTCATGAAATCTTTGATGGTCTCAGGCGCGATTAGCGGCCGAAGGCATTGCGGGCAATGCTCGGGATGTCGGCGCGGTCGATGCCGAGGTCACGCAGTTCGCGCGTGGACATGCGGCCCAGTTCGGAGACCGTCTGCCGGTACTTGAGCCAGTTGTTGAAAGAGCGTGCTACGTTCATGATGATCCCCTTTCCGTGGGCTTTCGAAGCCTAGCTGCCAGTCCTTGGCGCTTCGTTCACTTCGATGAGGGATATATAGTCGATCACCCCCGCAGATAGCAGCGCTAAGACTTCACTCCACCCCTGCAAGCCGCGCATGGATCGTTGTGCCCCAGGGAACTGCGGCGGCCGGCAGACCGCCTCATCGAAGAGCATGACCNCTTCGATGAGGGATATATAGTCGATCACCCCCGCAGATAGCAGCGCTAAGACTTCACTCCACCCCTGCAAGCCGCGCATGGATCGTTGTGCCCCAGGGTACTGCAGAAGCCGAGCAGTTGAGCCCCCACGAATGGTCAAAGCGAGCGGAAGGCAGCGCTGAGCCAAAAGGGAACTCGGCCGGAACACAAACCAGGGCGCCATGCCCGCCCCTCAATGTTCCGTCCGCCATATCCTGTCGATGACCTCGAAAGCGAGCGCGACGTTGGGATCGGTGCGTCGGGGCCGAAGACAGACGAAGCCGAGTGTGGTTTCGAGTTTGACCCGGTCGGCGATGACGAGGCCGCTTGCCTGCTGTTCGCTGAGCGCGATCGATTCCCGGCAGAGGCTAAGGCCGAGCCCCGTGCGAACCATGGCCAGCATCGACGTTTCCTGATCGACGAGGGCGACGACGTTCTGCTTGAGGTTAAGTTCGCCGAGTTTCCTCGCAAGCAGCCGATGATGAACGGAGGCCGGCGGCGTTCCGATCCACGGCAGCGCCGCAAGCTCGCTCCAGTCCCGCCCTGCGACGATGCCGGCAAAGGCCGGCGGTGCGACAACACGATAGGTCAGCCTCGACAGCGGCTTGACGAAGAACTGCGCATCGGTCTCCGCGCTCCGGACATCCGTGCTCGTGCCGAAATCATCGAGGTCGCCGAGAAAGAACCCGACATCGAGCTCGTTGCGCTTCAAACCGATCGCGACTTCGCCGCTCATGCCTTGGCGAAGGGTGGTTTCAATACCCGGCCCGCTTTCGACTAAGGCTTGGAGAAAGGCACCCAGCCTCGTGAATTCAGGGTCGATGATCGTTCCGATCCGCAGCTTGCCGCGAAGCTGCGCCGTCAAGTGCATCGCCGTCTGCCTGAACTCGGTCACCGACGCCAGCACCTGCTCGCCCTTGGCCGCCAGTAGCGCGCCGTCGCGCGTCAATTCGAGCCCGTTGGCGGTGCGATGGAACAGGGTGAGGCCCAATTCCTGCGACAGGCGCTTCACCTGCAGGCTGACGGCAGGCTGGGTCAGATGCAACAGTTCGGACGCCCGCGTGACGTTGCCTTCCCGCGCCACCGTGACGAAGGCCCGCAGCAATCGCAGATCCAGATGATGAGACATATAAATATTCCTTATAATTGTCGGGCGTATTTATCATTGGATTTCGCCATGCGGTAGCCTTTTACTGATTTCTGGCGGATCGCAATGCCGCGATCGCTGACGAAACTTATAAAGGGTGGGATGATCTTCGGCCGGTACGCGACCCTGGTCGCCGTGGCCAGCCCACCGCCCTTTCGGCTGTGTTTGGAAAGTGCCTGCAATGAAGACCGACACCTCAACTGCTGATACCACCGTTTTCGACTATGTGGTCGTCGGCGCCGGTTCCGCCGGCTGCCTGCTTGCCAACCGCCTCAGCCGCGATCCCGGCAAACGGGTCCTGCTGATAGAGGCGGGCCGGCGCGACAACTATCCCTGGATCCATATCCCCGTCGGCTATCTCTATTGCATCGGCAACCCGCGCACCGACTGGCTCTACAAGACCGAGCCGGAAGCAGGATTGAACGGACGGTCGCTGCGCTATCCGCGCGGCAAGACGCTTGGCGGCTGCTCGTCGATCAACGGCATGATCTACATGCGCGGACAATCGCGTGACTATGAGAGCTGGGCGGCCCAGACCAATGATCGCGAGTGGTCCTGGGAGAATTCGCTCCAGGATTTCAAGGCCCATGAGGATCACTACCGGCTCGACGACGGTGCCGATCCCGTCACCGGCGACAACAGCCGGTTTTCCGACATGCATGGCCGCGGCGGCGAATGGCGGATCGAAAAACAGCGGCTGAAATGGGATATCCTGGAATCCTTCGCCGAGGCCGCGGTCCAGGCGGGCATTCCGCGCTCGGCCGATTTCAACAGCGGCGACAACGAGGGCGTCGGCTATTTCGAGGTCAATCAGAAGTCGGGCTGGCGATTGAACACCTCCAAGGCCTTCCTGCGTCCGGTGCGCCATCGCCGCAACCTGGTCGTCTGGACGGAGGCCGAAGTCGAAAAGCTGCTGATCGAAACGACAGCGGATGGCACCAAGCGCTGTACCGGTGTCTCGCTTTATCGCGGCCGCGACAAGGTGACCGTGCGGGCGACGGGCGAAGTCATTCTGTCGGCGGGGGCGATAGGCTCGCCGCAAATCCTGCAATTCTCAGGCATCGGACCGGCCGCGCTGTCGCATGCCATGGGTCTCTCCGTCGAACATGACCTGCCCGGCGTCGGCGAGAACCTGCAGGACCATCTGCAGATCCGCGCCGTCTTCAAGGTCAGGAATGCCAAGACGCTGAACACGCTGGCGAGCAATCTCGCCGGCAAGGCCCGGATCGGGCTCGAATATGTGTTGAGGCGCAGTGGACCGATGAGCATGTCGCCATCGCAACTTGGCGCCTTTTCCCGCTCCGACCCCGACCGCGCCCATGCCAATCTGGAATATCACGTGCAGCCGCTCAGCCTCGACGCCTTCGGCGAGCCGCTGCACAGCTTCCCGGCCTTCACCGCCAGCGTCTGCAATCTCAACCCGACGAGCCGCGGCCATGTGCGGATCCGGTCGCGCGACCGGGGCCAAGCGCCGGCCATTGCTCCGAACTATCTGAGCACGGACGAAGACCGCAAGATCGCCGCCGACAGTATCCGGCAGATCCGATCGATCGTCAGCCAGCCGGCGCTGGCACGATACGAACCGATCGAGTGGAAGCCTGGTATCGAGTTCCAAAGCGATGGCGAACTGGCGAAACTCGCCGGCGATATCGCCAACACCATCTTTCACCCCGTCGGCACCGCCAGGATGGGCGCCAAGGACGACGGCCTAGCCGTCGTCGACAGCCGGCTTCGGGTTCGGGGGATTGGGGGACTGCGGGTGGTCGATGCCAGCGTGATGCCGACCATTACCAGCGGCAACACCAGCGCGCCGACAATGATGATCGCGGAGAAAGCCGCGCGCTGGATCATCGGCGACGCATAAAGGCGAGCCTAACCGGGAGCGTTCGGACGGCCCCCCCATGACGACAGCTGCACGCAACACATTACCAACCGGCCTCGCCTGAGAAGACGAGGCGGGTTGGTGATTTCTACTGGAACATGCCCTTCGGCGTCTCGCCCTTGAAGAACGGCACGATCAAGGCCTCCAGCAGCTCCGGCTGGCCGATGACGGCGGTGTGCGAGGTCGCCGGCAGGATGGCAAGGCGCGAAGCCGGCAGCGGTTTGCCCATGTCGCCCATGCCGCCGCCGCCGAGCAGCCGGAACATCGCCACCGTATGTTCCAGTGTCGCGACATCGGCATCGCCGGCGATGATCAGCACCGGGGCCTTCAATGCCTTCACGTCCTTTTCCCACGCCATTGGCTCTTTCTCGAGCGTGATCAGCTTGGCGACGAGCGCCGGGAAGCCGTCCGGATTGGCGGCGAGCTTGCGGTAGTCCTCGGCAAACGGCATGCCGACGAACATCTCCACCGTCATCTGCGGGATGAATGCCTTGAATTCCGGCTGCCAGCCCTCGGCATCGTAGCCGACGGAAGCCGCCGCCAGCTTGTTGACCTTGTCCGGATGGCGGATGGCGAGCTGCAGCCCGGCCGCTGCCCCCATGGAGTAGCCGAATACATCCGCCTTCTTGACGCCGACGGCATCCATGAACGCCGCCACGTCGTCGGCCAGGTTCGGATAGGTGATCGGTCGGTCGATGTCGGTGGTGCGCCCATGCCCCTGAAACTCGATCGCGTAGACCTTGTTGGTCTCGGCGAGCTTGGGGATGATCGCGCCCATGGACGGAATATTCATATAGGCGCCGTGCAGGACAATCAGCGGCTCGCCCTCGCCGGACACTTCGTAATACATCTTCATGCCATTGACTTCGACCCGCTCGCCAACCGGCTGGCTGTCGGCAAGGGCAGGCCCGGCAATGAGCAGGGTTGCGGCGATAAGGGCAGTACGGAGCATATCTCTTTCCTCGCGGTTTCATGCGTTTCCGTCAACGCTGACAATAAGACGAGCGAAATCCTCGCGAACCGACATCGCCCTGCAATTTTTTGTAGCAATCGCCCGGGGAGCGCCAAACGGCTTATGAACCGGAGCCGACTGGGTTGAGGACGCATGGTTCGACGGCACCGAAAAACCTCGCCATCCCAGGGGATGGCGAGGTTTTCTTTCCGTTCATGACGATGCCGGCGTTATCTCAGCCGTTCGACAAGCATTTCACCAACCTGCAAGGCAGAGCCCGGATTTTGCCCGGTGATCAATTCGCGGTCGACCACCACATTTGCCTGCCAGGGCGCCGCGTTGCTCTCATATTTTCCACCCGCCGCTTCGAGCGCCGCCTGCGGATAGAACTTCATCGTGCCGCCATCGAGCGGGCCCTTGGCAAGTTCCTCCTCCTGGTTGCTGATGACGGTCATGCGGTAGCCCGAATAGATCCATGTGGGCCGATCGGGCTGCTGCGAGGCTTCGAGCTGGTCCGTAAATGCCTTTGCCTCCGCCAGTGTCGAAAGCAGCGCGATCGGGCCGTGGCAAACCAAAGCCGTGATCTTGCCGTTCTCGTGGAAATAGGCGAGCAACTGCCCAAGCTGCCGGTCATGCAGCAGATCCTGCATCGGCGCGTGGCCGCCGGGGATATAAACGGCATCGAAGGATGCATAGCCGATCTGCGCGACGCGGGCGAGACCGATCACCGGCGATTTTTCCGGCGACGTGATGGCGAGTTCGTCGAGCAGATCCTGGTAGACTTTCATCTGATCGGCACTGCCGCCGAAATAGGCCGGGTCCACGGATGTCCTGTCGACCGCCGGCACTTGCCCCCCAGGCGTGGCGAAGGTGATCTCGTGGCCGGCCTCCAGCAGCAGCTTCACCGGCTGCATCAACTCATTGAGATAGAAGCCTGTCGGGAATACCCTGCCGTCCCTGAGATCGAGATGGTCGGAACCGGAAAGCACGACAAGCACCTTTGCGGCATTTGCGTCGGCAGCGGCAAAGGTGAGCGCGAGCGCGGCAGCAAGGCCACGCAGCCATGTCATCGGGTTGGTCATGATTGTCACTTTCTAAGTAGGAAGCTGCGTCAGTTTGCCTGGCCGGCGAGCAGCAGATCGCGGATGGCTTCGCCGACGCCATGGGCCGACTGCGGATTTTGGCCGGTCACCAGCCGTCCATCCACCACCACATTGGACGTCCAGTCGGGAGCGGGTTGGTGGCGGGCGCCGCGCGCCGAAAGCGTGCTTGCCAACAGGAACGGCACAACGTCTTCGAGACCGACGGCGCGCTCCTCATCATCGGTAAAGGCGCTGACATTCCGGCCCGCGACCAGGTAACGGCCGTCGCTGAGCTTTGCGTTCACGAGCGCCGAGGGGCCGTGGCAGACGGCTCCGACCACGCCTCCCGCCTCATAGATCTCGCGGATCGCGGCTTGCGCCTCGAGGCTTTCGGGAAAGTCCCACATGGTTCCGTGACCGCCGGCAAAGAAGATCGCCTGATAGCGGGAAGGGACGATATCGGCGATGCGCGTTGTCGCCGCGACAACAGCGCGAAAGCGCGGATCGGTCCAATAGCGTGCATTGATCTCGTCCTTGAGATCGAGACCGTCGACCGGTGGCTCACCGCCTGCAACCGAGGCGAACTCCACCCAGAAGCCCGCCGCCTCAAGCACGGCAAGCGGATGCGTGACCTCGCCGAGAAAATATCCGGTCGGCTCACCCGTCTTTCCCTTGGTGGCGTGGCTCGTCAATACGAACAGTACGGGCTTTGTCAGCCCTTGGTCAGAAGCCGGCATCAGATCACCTCTTGGTTTCGCTGGTCTGGCAGGACTTTATTATCCCCACCGGAGGCGATAAATGATCTCAACTTCAATTCATTTGTTCTCCGGAGACAAAGATGCCCCGTCGTTTCGATTACCTCGCCGATGTCGAAGTGTTCGTGGCGGTGGCCGAGCACGGCTCGTTGACGGCCGGCGCCATCGCCCTTGGTACGACACCCTCCGTCGTCAGCCGCGCCATCTCGAGGCTTGAAGCGCGGCTCGGCAGCCAGCTCCTGCGCCGCACCACGAGGCGCATCGGTCTCACCCACGACGGACAGCATTTTCTCGACCAGGCGCGTTCCGCCTTCTCGACCATCGACGACGCCGAGCGCGCGATTCAGGGCGGCAGCGGCCAGATCGCCGGCCGCATCCGCCTCAGCGTGCCGACCACATACGGGCACTTCCGCCTGCCGCCGCAACTCTGCCGGTTCCGCGCGCTCCATCCCAAGGTCGAGGTCGAGCTCAACATTACCAACCGCAACGTCGACCTGGTTGCCGAAGGTTTCGATCTCGCCATCCGCATGGGTCAGTTGCCGGACAGTGGCCTTGTTGCCCGCAAGATCGAGGACGGGGCGATGTGCCTTGTCGCCGCGCCCGACTATGTCGCCCGTCGCGGTACCCCTCAGAGCATCTCCGATCTCGATCGTCACGACTGCGTGCCCTTCGTCATGCCGAGCACCGGTAGGTTCGCGCCCTGGATGTTCCATGACAACGGCCAGGATCTCGACTGGGCGCCCTCATCCGGCGGGCTTCAGGTGAGCGATGACGTGCTCGGCGTGGTGTCGATGGCCGAGCAAGGCGCCGGCATTTGCCAGACCTATGATTTTGTCGTCGAGCGCTCCATCCGGCAGGGGAGACTGATCGAGCTGCTGCCGCAGCTGAACGGGCGAACGCGATCGATCTCGATCGTCTACGCTCCCAATCGCCGGCTTTCCGCCGCGTCCCGCGCACTGATCGACGTCTTGGGCAAACGGCAAAGCTGATGGCGAAAGTGTTCGGGGCGTTGCGCGGTCCAATACAATTTATCCGGCCACATCTTCCTAAACACACCAAAAGTCACAAAACTGTCACAAACAAAGGGCCGGATCGCCCGCGTTTCAGTTCCGATTTGCCACAACAATGCGAGGACGAGACGCCATGAATGCCAAGGCACAGACGCATTCGCCGCCGGCCGAGGCCGGCAGATGGCATCGATCGGAAGCCGGCACGATCATGCCGTCATCCTCGTTTCGGTCGCCATTCTCGCGTCCCTTGTGGTCGCCGACCGGGTCTTCGGCATCGACTATTACGACCTCGTGCGCAACCCGAACGCCATCGCCCGCAACCCCGGCTATTTCGGCATCGTCTCGAATATCGGGGTTATCTTCTGGATCGTCGGCGCGGCCGCAGCTCTTCAGGCTTTTGCGGCGACAAGGGCCGAAGGGACCACGCCTCTCAGGCGAACGCTGCTTGCCGGTGGGCTCTTTGCAGCCCTGATGGGTATCGACGATTTCCTCGTGCTGCTGAAAGCGGTCGCGACCACGGGCATCCCGGAAGAAGTCGCCCTCGTGCCGCACATGCTCGTGCTTTGCGCCCTGTGCTACTGCGCCTACACGGTTCGGGCAGCAACGCCGCGACTGCTGCTCGTCGGCTCGGTCCTGTCGATGGGCCTGTCCTTCGCCGCCGATATGGCCCCGATCCATGTCGGCGGGGCCACCTTCGTCGAGGAGGCTTTCAAGCTGGTCGGCATCCTGTTCCTGAGCGCCTATCTCGTCACCATCAGCCACCAGGCGCTGCAGCATGGCGGGGCGTCGCGGCACCCAGCCATCGGATAGCAGCCTGTATGGGCTGAGCCACGGTCACGTCGTTCCACCGCTCAATGCCTGTTCAAGGAAGATGTACTTCATTGCCGTCTGGGCCGCCTGGATCCGGCGGTCGCCGCGCCCGCCGTGGCCGCCTTCCGTTTCCTCGAAGAACAGCGCGTTGGCATGGCCGGCGGCCTGCAGCCGTGCTGCCATCTTGCGTGCGTGGCCGGGATGCACCCGGTCGTCGGCGGTCGACGTCGCCAGCAGCACCGGTGGATAATCGGCGTCATCAGCGACGTGTTGGTAGGGAGAATAGGTCGCCAGCCAGGCCGCTTCCTCGGGCTTGGACGGATCGCCATATTCGGCCATCCAGGATGCTCCGGGCGGCAATTCGGTATAGCGCAGCATGTCGAGCAACGGCACTTCGATGAGCACCGCACCGAAAAGCTCGGGCCGCTGGGTCAGCGAAACACCGGTCAGCAAGCCGCCGTTCGACCCGCCTTGAATGCCGAGCATGGCAGGGGTCGAAATCCCGCGCCGCACCAGATCTTCGGCAACGGCGGCAAAATCGTCGAACGCGTTCTGCCGCTTGTCCTTAAGTGCTGCCTGATGCCATCGCGGACCGAACTCGCCGCCACCACGGATGTTGGCCTGGACATAGGCGTAGCCCTTTTCAAGCCAGAGCTTGCCGCGTACACCGGCGTAGCCGGGCAGAAGCGGGACTTCGAAGCCGCCATAGCCGTAGAGCAATGCCGGCACCGGCTTTTGCTGGTCGCGACGCCGAACGACAAAATAGGGAACGAGGGTGCCATCCCTCGAGCGTGCCTCGAACTGCTCCGATATCAGCTCTGACGCATCGAAACGCGCCGGCTGCGCCTTGACTGTCGCCAGCGTCTCGCCGTCATCGTCAGACCAGATGATCGAGCTCGGCGTCAGAAAATCGGTGAAGGAGAACGAGACGCTTGAGCCGAACTGATTGATATGGCTGATGCCGACATTGCCGTTTTCGGGCAGAGTGACCGGTGTGAGCGACCACCCCCCTTCGCCGCGTTCGGCAAACACCACGCGGCCGCGCACATTGTCCATCAGGCTGATGAACAGGCGGTCGCGCGTGCTGGCGACATGCGCAATCGAAACACGCTCTGCGGGCGGCAGCACCGTTTCGATGGCGCCGAGTTCACCCGTTTCCAGCCAGCGCTTGAAATCGAAGGCGTAGAGCCCGTCCGGCAGACATGCCACGCCACCGGGCGCGGACCAGACGCTGCGCACCGCGAAGACGATCTGGCCTTTCAGAATTGCGATGTCGGCGACGTCGTCCGGCAGAGGTAGCCGCCGGTTCTCGCCCGAAGCCAGCCTGACGAAATGATGGCCGGAATAGAAATCGATCGTCCTTGTCAGCAGCAGGTACTGCGCGTCGCCATCGAATTCGAGCGAACCGCCGACAGCAAGATCCTCGACCTGCCCTTCGAAGATCGGCACCGCCTCGCTGAGATCCGTGCCCCGTTTCCACAGCTTCACGACGCGCGGATAGCCGGAATGCGTGCGTTCTTCCTCCTCGAAGGCGGCCGCAACGATGACCGTGTTGATGTCGAGCCAGCTGAAATTTGATTTCGAAACGGGTGCACGGAATCCGCCCTCGACAAAGCTGTCGGTTTCGATGTCGAACTCGCGCATCTCGCTGGCGTCGCCGCCATCGGGCGACAGGCTCAGGAGGCAACGGTCGAAATCCGGATAGAGGCGGCGCGCGCCGCTGAACACCCATTTGACGCCTTCCTTTTGCGAAAGCGCGTCGAAGTCGATGATCGTTTGCCAATACGGCTTTTCGGTCTTGTAGGAAGCCACAGTGGTGCGGCGCCAGAGGCCAAGCACGTTGGTCTTGTCCTGCCAGAAATTGTAGACATGGCCGCGCAGTTCATAGCCGACGGCGATGTTGTCCTCTGCGGTCATCAGCTCCAGCGCCGTTTCGAACCGCGCCTGATAGGAAGGATCGCCTTGCAGCCTCTCTTTCGTCAGCCCGTTCTGGCGATGCACCCAGTCGAGCGCGGGCTTGGATGTCCTATCCTCCAGCCAAAGGAACGGGTCTTCGGCAGGTGTCGAAAGCTGAGGGGCAACGGACTTGGTCATGAAATCTCCAGCGACAATATCAGCGAGGCAATCGGGAAGTGTAGCAGCGGTATATGTTGTCTCATCACCTGGCTTTGCAATGCCAAAGGTCGATTAGCGGCGTGGCCATGTTGGGGAGGCGCGGCTTGCCGGCAGGTCACTTTGAAAATCCTGTCATCCCAAAGCAGTCACGTCGACTTCGGACAATTCATTCGTTTACCGATCGGCAAGCTGGGCCAGGCAGACCTCGCGAACGCAGGCACGGAGCCAACGGTGCGCCGGATCGGCATCAAGCCGCGGGTGCCAGAGCATTGAGACGGCAACCTCAGGCACCGGAACTGGCAGAGGGAAACTGTGCATGCCGGCGCGCAGGTTTCCCGTATGCCGTTCAGGGACGCTAGCGATCAGGTCCGATCCGCGCGCAAGTGCGAGCGCCGCCGAGAAGCCCCCGACCGTGGTGACGATCTGTCGCTTGAGCCCAAGCTTTTCCAGGGCGTCGTCGATCGGCCCCCTGTCGAGACCACGCCGGGAGACGAGCACATGCCGGCCGCCGGCATAGCCGGCTGCGGTCAGCGGGCCGAGGCTCAAGCGGTGCTCCCGGCGCACGACACCGATGAAGCGATCCCGGAACAGCGCCTGCGTTTGCACTTCGGGGCCGGTCGCAGGCCCGATCACACCGGTTTCCAGATCGACGCTGCCGTCGCGCAACGCGCCGCTTTCCTTGTTCGGCTTCGGCAGGAAGCGCAGGCGGACGCCGGGCGCTTCATCGCCGATGCGCCTGAGAAGGTCCGGACCGAAATTCTCCACGAACCCCTCACTCGTCCTAATCGTGAAGGTGCGCGTGAGCTGGCCGACCTCGAGCATTTCGGCCGGGCGCAGGACCGCTTCGGCTTCATCGACGAGTTGGCCGACACGCTCGCGCAGTTCCAGTGCCCGCGGTGTGGGGACAAGGCCGCGCCCGGCCCGCACCAGAAGCGGATCGCCCGTCACCGCCCTGAGCCGAGCAAGCGCCCGGCTCATCGCCGAAGGGCTGAGCCGCAGACGCTCGGCGGCGCGCGCGACGCTGCCTTCCGCAAGCAGAACATCGAGGGTGACCAGCAGATTGAGATCGGGTTTCGACATTCGCTTGGTATAGCGCAGTTTGATCGGGATGTGGCGCCTGATGCATGAATAAAGTGCAAATCATGCGCCTTCCGCCATGTAACGCAGACGCTTAGGCTTCTGGCAGCTCCATTTTGGAGATTGCCAGCATAGGGAGTTTGTCTTGAAGCGAGATATTGCAGTGCTCACCGAGGCAAATGTTGAAGCCATTGGACGGAAGCGTTCGGCCCGATGGGCGCTGGCCAGCCTGTCGCTCTCCATGTTGTTGTCGGCGCTTGGCACCAGCATCGCCAATGTCGGCCTGCCGACGCTGGCCAGCACCTTTGATGCACCGTTCCAGGACGTGCAATGGGTGGTGCTTGCCTATCTGCTCGCCATCACCGCGTTGATCGTCGGCGTCGGCCGGCTCGGCGACATCGTCGGCCGACGCCGACTGCTGCTCGGTGGCGTCGCATTCTTTACGCTTGCCTCGGGCCTAAGCGGCTCCGCCCCGACGCTCTGGCTGCTGATAACCGCCCGCGCGGCGCAGGGGCTCGGCGCGGCAATCATGATGGCACTGACCATGGCTTTCGTCGCCGAGACGGTGCCGAAGGCACGCACTGGCAGCGCCATGGGGCTGCTCGGAACGATGTCCGCGATCGGCACAGCCCTCGGGCCATCGCTCGGCGGCGCGCTGATCACCGGCTTCGGCTGGCGCGCACTTTTCCTCGTCAATGTGCCGCTCGGTTTCCTCACATACATTCTTGCGCATCGCCATCTGCCTGCCGACCGCCAAGGGACGACGCCCACCCCTGCCCGCTTCGATGTGCCTGGCACCGTCGTGCTGGCATTGACGCTGGCGGCCTACGCGCTTGCCATGACCATCGGCCGCGGCCAATTCGGCCCGCTCAATATCGTTCTGCTACTGGCCGTGGCCCTGGGCATCGGGGCTTTTGCAATGGTCGAAAAGAAGGTCGCATCCCCGTTGATACGCTTGGCGATACTTCGCGATCCGGCCTTGAGCACGAGCCTGGTCACCAATGCGCTGGTCTCGACGGTGATGATGACGACTTTGGTTGTCGGTCCCTTCTATCTCACGCGCGCCCTTGGCCTCGATCCGGCCGCGATTGGGCTGGTGATGTCGGTCGGTCCGGTGGTGGCGGCATTGAGCGGCATACCGGCGGGCCGCTTCGTCGACCGGTTCGGCGCGCGACCGGTGATGATGGCCGGACTTGCGGCAATCGCGGCCGGCGCCGCAGCACTCTCCATCCTGCCGGCAACATTCGCCATCCCGGGCTACCTCGCGCCCATCGTCGTCGTCACCGCCGGCTATGCTCTCTTCCAGGCGGCCAACAACACCGCCGTCATGGCGGACGTGCCGCCGGATCGCCGCGGCGTCATCTCGGGCATGCTCAACCTGTCGCGCAACCTGGGGCTCGTCACCGGCGCATCCGTCATGGGCGCCGTCTTCGCCTTGGCATCGGCGGCATCCGACATCGCCACGGCACCAACCGAGGCCGTCGCGTCAGGCATGCGGGTCACCTTCGCTGTCGCGGCGGGCCTCATTCTCCTGGCGGTCGCCATTGTTCTTGCGGGTCGCGCGCTCGCGGCCTGCTCGTCGATGCCTGAGAATGAACTGCAACCTTGATCGCCGTGGAGATCGGCTCGCCGATTGCCCCGCTCATGGTTGCTTTGCCGGCGTCGCAACCGACTTTACTCCAGGTCCATCGTCGTAAAGACGCGGCAATTGGCGGCCGCCGGCACCGTCCTGCAAGCCTCGACCGACGTCAGCAGTTCGACCCCGCCCAACTTCGTCGTCAGTTTCATCTCCAGCATCGCAACGGGCTCGATCTTGCGAATGTCGGCAGCGGGCGTGATCTTCATCAGATCGATGACTTCACGACCGACGCCCATCTCCGCGAGATAAGCCACCAGCTTGCGCTCGGTCGCCTTGTTAATTTCATAGGTCTTGTAGCCACCGATATTCCTGCGGCTGACGACTTTCTTGCTGGTCATCTTCTTCTTGCCGTTCACGACACGATACTTCGCCAGATACTGCGTCTCGATCTGAATGTAGGTTGTGGTGATCTGGTGCACGCCGAGGAACGCCCATTCGCCGACGACGCGTTCGGTGCCGCCGGCAAGCATCAATGGGCAGGCCGAGTTGCAATAGGCTTCGCCGGAATAGGCAATGCCGATATGGCGCGCGCCCTTGCCGTCATTGTCACGGCAATCCTGCTGCTCCGGCTGACAACCGATGAAGCGGGTCTTGCCGACCGCCGCTTCAAGTTTTCGCGTTCTGATCATCCGCCCGATCGCAAGCGCAGCATCGACATCTCCGCCAGGCGACGTCACCACGATCGGCAGACGACGGGTGCCGATCGACTTGAGCAGTTTCTTGAAGCGCGCCGGACTTTCATCGACAATCGTACCCTCAGCCGATATCCACTCGGGGCAGGTCGGCTCGCACCCGGGCTGGCCGCTGCGAACCACGAAAAATTGCATCTCCGCGCCGTCCGGCTGCGACGCGCGAGCCACTGTGACCTGGGCAATGAGCCCAGCCAACAGACAAACAATGGCCGCTGAACGCGAGAACACTTCTCGTGGAAATGCCGTGTCGAGCATGGAAGTGTGCCTCCTCCCGACTGTTTTCTGCGTTGGGGTTTCAGACCGGAGCGATCGCGCCCGATCCCTGCCTTGCATCCCGGCACTACGCCGGACTGAACAAATTTCTATGCTGCCAATATGAACGTCGAAACACATGGCGCTTCTGGCGTGATCGTTGAGATCATGCGTCAGAAGGCGAAATACGGGTTGTGCCAGCCAAGAATGAAATCAAAGATAGCACGATCAATAAATATAAGGCAATACTCATATAAATGAAATCACTAAACATGCGCGATGCGATCAGCCGACACGGTTGCCGGCGCGGCGACCACCCAACCCCCCGGAAATTCTCGATTTCTTCAAAGGAGAGGCTGACAGGAGGCGCGGCATTATCCGTGCTCAAGTCACTGTGGCAAAATGATAATCGTTGGCGCGGCATCGATCAGACGCGCGGGGGGACTAGATACGCCGCCGACGCTTTGACAACATAGGCGCTCAAGGCAGGGTTGGCGATTCGATGACGATATACTTCAAGGCGGCGATTTCCGATGACGTGGCATTCGGGATGATCGAGCAATGTTTTTCCGATCCGGGCGACTATGACGGCTATCTCGACATCTTTGGCGATCACACCGAGCAGACCGTTTCATGGAGCAAGGGCAGGTCGGCAGATGAATTCAAGGATCAGATAACTGAGGCGCTACGCGCGGCCTGGGAGACGGCGCGTTTCTGGCAGGTTTACGAACGGCGTGAAGGCCGGGACGACGTCGGCACCAATGAAATTCGAAGAGCCGCCATCGACCTGACGCGGGCCTATGGTGGCGTGATTGTGATCACGCTCAGCCTGCTTGGGCGACGCAGCAGCGCGAACGATCTCGAACTCGTGTTCCTCTGCTTCCAGGAAGATGCCCAACGCCGCAATTTTCGCGTGCGCTACGACGGAAAATTCGTGTCTGCCTGAAGCCATGGATGCTTAAAGACGACGGGTGTTAGTGACGTTTTCTCGAGAGCAGCTGCGAGGATGCCATCTCTTCGAGAATGTGGAGGTCCTCGTTGAGCGTCGTGCGATGCTTGTGCGACAGGTTGACGAGACAGTCCGCAATTTCGTCGGAAGTCCAACCCGCGGCCTCCGCACGGTCGACCAGTTCCAGGAAGGCACCTTCAACCGCGCGCTCGCAATCCGGCTCCCGATCCGGGTGTCCATGACTGACGAGCGGCAGAGCGATTTTGGTCATGACCGATCCTCCGGGGCGAAGAATAGCGCCGCGGCAAGGGCCTGCAAAGCGACCAAGGTCCTATCCTTGCAGCGACCTTGGTATTTCGAGGCGCCGGTCGCCAAATGCCGAGGCGAGCCCCCATCGATTGCTAAATAATCTGACAGCGGCGGCGGCCACGACGCGTCATCCTGCCATCATCGGAAACGAATGACAGGAGATGATCCGATGGCGGACACAGCTTCATCCCATGACAACCTGATCTATGTCTCCACTCGCCTGATCGGCCCACGAGACCGATTTTCGACGGCATTCGAAACACATGGCTTTTCCCGGCGGCTGCTTGCGCGGGTATCCCGCTGGATGGAGACGCGGCGCGGGCGCCTGGATCTGCTTGCGCTTTCCGATCATCAGCTGAAGGATATTGGCCTGACGCGCGGGGCCGCCTATAACGATTTCTACAAACGCGACGAATAGGACCGCAATGTCCCAGTTTTCGTGCCAGACGCTTCTCGACACCTCGACCGCCTCGCTGCGGGACGTGGTCTGCGATGGCGCGTGTCGCGGGAAAAGCGGCGAGGAATGCTCCCACCGCACAAGCCTCGTCTATCCCTATCGCGGCGTGTTCATGCGGCATGTGGGCAAGGCCGATACGGTGGCTGAATCCAATCAGGTGATCTTCTTCAACCGCAGCGAAGACTATCGCGTCAGTCATCCGATCGAAGGCGGCGATGCATGCCTCGACGTGCAAGTGGACGAAGCCATCCTCTGCGAACTCGCGCCGAAAGAGCAATTGCGGTCGGGCGCGCTTGCCGCGTTCAAAAGACCGCGCCGGCGGATCGATCCACGAGCGCAGGCGCTTGTCGCGCTGTTGCGTTACAGCCTTCGCCGCGGGATTGCCGAAACGCTCGAAGCCGAGACCCTGACGCTGACATTGATCCGGCGTTCGCTCGGCGAGAGGACGTCGCATAGCGCTGCTACGACCTATGGGCGCGAAAAGCTGGTCGATCGGGCCAAGCTGGTTCTTTCGACCGATCTCGCCCGCCGCTGGACATTGGCCGAGGTGGCAACGGAGGTCGGCGTGTCACCTGTTTATCTCACCCAGGTTTTCCAGCAGGTCGAAGCCATGCCGCTCTATCGCTATCAGTTGCGGCTGCGGCTTGCGCGAGCGCTGGACCTGCTCGGCTCCTGCCATGACTTGACGGCACTCGGCCTCGACCTCGGCTTTTCCAGCCACAGCCATTTCAGTGCGTCCTTCAAACAGGCCTATGGGCGCACGCCCGCCGAATTCCAGCGCGCCCTGCATCTGCGCTAATACCCAAAATTGCCTGCCGGAGGGCCGTGTCGCCACGCCCCGTCGGGCGATTGCGACGTACGACCCGGCACCGATCCACCTTGGGGCCGGGCCCGGATTTAACTGGACAAAAATAATCATAAAAAAATTCCGGATCGGTGAAAAAAAATCGGGAGCCGGTCGTCTTTGTATGAAAGCGCCTGCTGAAGCACCGCGCCGAAAGCCGAGACGGGTGGAAGATGAGCTCACCGGAATGCCGCAACGGACGTCCGCCGTTCGAGGAGAAACGTGACCGCACAGGTTCGTTTCTTCCTGGAGCGATGGCGACCGATGCATTGACGTTCACGACCTGGCACGCGGCGTCGCCGACACATATCGCTTCCGTCCGCACCAACCGTTCAAACGGACGTCGTCAATCGCGCCCGCCTGGGCCAACCTCATGTGGCGCCCGGCTGTCAGCCCGCCATATCCTGCGCCAATCCCATCCGCCTCCTCGGGCGGCTGGCAGACCGTGCGTGATGCATATCACGCCGACCTGAGCCCGTTCACTACGAAAATTCAATGCGTTGCGCCTCCCACGCGACGCGATTGCGCGACTTTGCATGTCGCGTGCCGAGGATCGACAGACATGAAATCGTCTAGGCAAATCGCAGAAACTGCGACATTTCAAAGCTTCGCCAACTGCTACCTCAGGGAGATCAATCCCGGCGTGCCGGTCATGCACCGGACCGCCAGCGGATCCTGCGACAGCATCGAATGGTCGCTTCCCCGCCAGCAAATGATGCTGCGCGTCGAGGTTATCTCATCGTCGCTGTGCGGCCCGCTTCACTTCGGCAGGGCCTGGGGGCGCAACGTCTCCGATCCGTCGTGGCGTCCGATCGAGCTGATGTCTGCGCTCCATATGCTGGTCCAGGCCGCCTACCGTCAGGACGGCGCCGGTCAGACAGATGCGTTGCGCGGCTTCGAGCTCGAGCTTCTGATCCGGGTGCTCGAAAGCTATCAGCAGACCGCCCTCTACGTCGACAGGGCGCAACCGCGTCAGGAAGACGCCAACGATTTTCTCGAGGCCGAGCAGTCACTTGTCTTCGGGCACTGGCTGCACCCCACGCCGAAGAGCCGGCAGGGCATGACCTATTGGCAGCAGGAAAGCTATGCGCCGGAACTGCGCGGCCAGTTCAAGCTGCATTATTTCGCTGCGAAGGCGGACCACGTCAGTCACGCATCCTCCCGCTCGATACAGGCACCGGATATCATCCGCTCGCTGTCAGGACTTGACGCGGAAGGGCTGGGCCTTGCCGGTGACGAATGCCTGCTGCCGATGCACCCGTTGCAGGCGGAAGCCCTGCTTCTCGATCCCGGTATTCAGGCGATGCAGCGGGCCGGCATCCTGCGTCACCTCGGCCCAACCGGTTCTCTCTTCAGCGCAACGTCGTCCGTCCGCACGGTCTATGGTGCTGCTGAAGACTGGATGCTCAAGTTTTCGCTGCCGGTGCGCATCACCAATTCCGTGCGCCTGAACCGAAGGCAGGAGCTGGAGGCCGGTGTCGCCATGGCCAAGCTCGTCGACCGGATCGGCCTGGCTAAACGCGCGGCGAACTTCAGGATCATCCAGGACCCGGCCTATATCACGCTCGATTTGCCGGGTCACAGCGAGAGCGGCTTCGAGGTCATCCTGCGCGAAAACCCCTTCGCGCGCGGCAACGGACAGGGCGTCATAACCGTGGCCGCGCTGACGGCCGACCCGCTTGCGCAAACACCGTCGAGGCTCGAAAAACTCCTGCGCACGCTCGCCGCAAGGGACGGAGAGCCTCTCGCCGACACCTGCATAATCTGGTTCCAACGCTATCTCGCATGCGCCGTAGAACCGCTGATCCGGCTTTACGAAGACTATGGTGTCGCGCTTGAAGCGCATCAGCAAAACAGCCTGCTCGACATCGGCGCCGGTTACCCGTCGGTCAGCTACTACCGCGACAACCAGGGTTTTTATCTCTCCGAACGTTATCGTGGCCTGCTGGCAAGTCTCGTCCCGGAAACCGAGACGATCCCGTCGCTCTATTTTCCCGAAAGCGAGATCCGCGACCGCTTCGCCTATTACCTCATCGTCAATCAGGTGTTCTCGGTCATCAGCCGCATGGGCCACGACGGATTGTGCGACGAAGGCACGCTTCTCAGGATGCTCCGGAACCACCTGGAGCAATGCGCGCTCGGCATGACCGGCGCCGGACGGGATTTCGCCCGGCATGTGCTGGACCTGCCGACGATCGCGTCGAAGGCCAACCTGACCACCCGGCTGTTCAATGTCGACGAACTGCAATCCGACCACGCGCCGGTCCTTTATCGCCCCGTTCCAAACCCTTTGCGGGCACCCGCGGCGCTGACGACCCTGAGGACCAGCCATGCCATTGCCTCTTGATCTCCGGGGACGCCCCGACGACCGGGTGCTTCGCCAGCTTGCCGCCGCCCTTGTGTTCGAAGGCGTCATCGAAGCGCGCCAGAGCGAGGGCGGCGGCGATGGTGCAACGCATTTTCGTTGGACGCTCGGCGGCCGCGACTTTCGGTGCGATGCCATCCTCGGCGCATTCGGGCGAATCCGGCCATTGCCGGGATCGGTGCAGATGCGGGAAAGCGACGGCAGCTGGGGCGAGGCGTCGCTCTCGGTTATGGTTTCGGCCCTGCCCGGCAGCGGCATCACCCGTGGCAAGCTGCTGAACGAGATGAAGCAGACGATCGCCTTTTCCGAGTGGAACGACCGCCATCTTATCGCCCGTCCCCGACGGGAGATGTCCTTCGCCGAGCTCGAAGGTGCAATCGACGAGGGGCATCCCTACCACCCCTGCTACAAGGCCCGCACCGGCTTCTCCCAGGCGGACCATGTCCTCTTCGGCCCGGAGGCCGGCCAGTCGTTTCAGCTCGTCTGGCTGCTCGTCGCGCGCAAGCATCTGCGCCAGGCGCTGCCCGACACAGAAGAGGCATTCTGGCGGACCGAACTTGGCGGGGAAACCTGGGCGCATCTTCAGGGCATGCAACAGCAGCTCGGTGTCTGCACTGAGGATTTCGGGCTCGTGCCGCTGCATCCGTGGCAATGGCGCAACCTGAGCGAAACGCTGCTTGCCGGCTGGATCGCAGACGGCGATGCCCATTGCCTCGGCCCGGCGGGCGACCGCTACACGGCGACCCAGTCGGTACGCTCGTTGCTCAACCAGGACCGACCGCACGCGGCAAGCGTCAAGCTACCGCTCAACATCGTCAACACGTCCTCGCGGCGCATCCTGGAGCCGCATTCGGTCTGCACCGCGCCGATTATCTCAAGCTGGATCGGCGAGATCGTCGCTTCGGATCCGCTGTTCAGCGAACAATACCCGCTCACCATCCTGCAGGAATATGCCGGGATCATCGCCGATGCGGACGAGCCGCTGGCCGGACAAGTGGGCGCGATCTGGCGCCAGAGCGCGCAGGCAATGCTTGAAACCGGAGAAGCCGTCATTCCCTTCACCGCGTTGATGATGATGGAGACAGACAGGCGGCCCTTTGCCGACGACTGGATCCGGCGCTTCGGCCTGATGCCATGGATCAACCGGTTGCTCGAAGTCGCCGTCCTGCCGGTCTGGCATCTGCTCGTCCATCACGGTATCGCCGTCGAGGCGCATGGCCAGAACATGCTGCTCGTGCACCGCGACGGATGGCCGGTACGGTTGATCCTGCGGGACTTCCACGAAAGCATCGAATTCTCGCAGGGCTTTCTGCGCGAACCGGAAAAGGCGCCCGATTTTCCATCCCTGCATCCGCTTTACCGGGACGCCGAGCCGGACCAGTTCTACTGGACGGACAATCTGGATTGCCTGCGCGAACTGGTGATGGACACCCTGTTCGTCTACAATCTGAGCGAGATCAGCCACCTTCTCGGCCATTGCTACGCCCTCAGCGAACAGCTGTTCTGGCAGCGGGTCGAAAGCCTGCTGTCATCCTATCCGCACAAGCATGGCACGGCGGGACGGCAGGCGCAGCTGGGCCACGACGGCCCCGAAATTCTCACCGAATCCCTGATTACGAGGAAGCTCTTCGCCCGCAAGCCCGAGTACCACCACGTAGTGCCCAATGCCTTGGCCGCGGACAGGCTTCAACAAAGGAGAAAGCCATGATCCGTATCGACGACAGGCTCTATGATCGCGCCTATTTCGACGAAACATCCGCACGCCTGGCCGGGCGGATCGGCCTGAAGGACCGCGACGACGGACGCTACGCGGTCTGCTTTGCCGAAACCATCGACTGGCTGGCGCTATTCTTCGCCATCCGCAAGGCCGGCGCCAGCGTGTTGCCGATCCATCCGGGCACGCCCTATGCCGCCGCGCGCAAGCTTGCGGCCGGCGCCGGCTGCGATCGGCTGTTCTACAACAGCCTGACGGCGGAAGTGCTGGAACGACCGTCGAACGCCTTGCCGGTCGGAACGCTTCTCCAGATGAGCTCGGGCACAACAGGTGCACCAAAATGCGTGGCGCGTAGCTGGGAGGATATCGACGCCGAGATCGAAAGCTATATTGGCAGCTTCCGCGCGCCGGAGGACATGACCCCGGTCATCGCCTGCCCGACCACCCATTCCTACGGCCTGATCTGCGGCATCCTCGTGGCGCTCAAGCGCGGTCAGACACCAGTTATCGTCAACACGGCCAACCCCAAATACCTCATGAAGGTTCTGCGCAAGATCGAGCGGCCGCTGCTCTATTCGTCGCCGGCCATCCTGCACACGCTCGCCCGGCTGCTGCCGGACGGCGAGCAGATCCATGCGACGATGACGTCGGGCACGCTGCTGCCGGATCCCTGGTTTGCGCAGATCAGGGCCAGGAGCCGGCATATGTTCCAGCAATATGGCTGCTCCGAAGCCGGATGCATCGCCATCAATCCGGATGTCGCCAACGCCGGCGACATGGGGTTCGTGCTGCCGCATCTTCTGCCGCAAACCGGCAGCAACGCCGAAAATGCGGATGAAATCGTCGTGACCAAGGACGACGGCATTGCCATCCACACCCGCGATCTCGGCTATCGCCGCGATGACGGCATGCTGGTCTTCGTGTCGCGCATGGACGACATGATCAATGTCTCCGGTCTCAACGTCTATCCCCGGGATGTCGAGGACGCGGCAATGGCGATGGCTGAAGTCAGCGACGCCGTAGCCTTCCGCATGGGCGACCGTTTCGCAGGCGAGCGCGTGGCCTTGCTGTTCAGCGCCAGTCAAACCATCGCGCCGCAGGCGATCCGCGAATGGTGCAGTCAACACCTCGCCAATCATCAGCTGCCGATGGACATCCGCCAGGTCGACACCATCCCGCGCCAGGCCAACGGCAAGATCAGCCGCCGCGAGGTTGCCGCCCGGCACGCGGCCGGTGAGTTCACCAAACCGATCGCCGGAGCCGCGTCATGACCAGCAACGAAATCCTCGAGGCAATCCACGAGGTCCTTAGCGACCTTATGATGCATCCGCATCTCGACGGCTTCGGCCCCGACGCTCGCCTCAACGAGGACCTCTATCTCGATTCCGTCCTGATCCTGCAGATCTTTCTCAATTTGGAGCTGGAATACGGGCTGAGTGTTCCTGAAGAGGCGATCGCCCGCCAGGATGTCCACACCGTCGCCGACCTCGCCGCGCTCTATGAGCCGAAGCCCTCCGCGACGGTGGTCCCATCGTTTCCGCTGACCGGCGGCACGACCGACGAAGGCGTGCATGGCGAGGCCTATTACGACATCAAGGTGCACTGCTTTGTCAGTTGCGTCTGCGACGGGCTGAAGCGCAAGGGCCTGGATCACAGGCCATTCTATTTCGGTGTCTGGGATGCAAAGTTTGCGCTTAGCGACCGTTTCCAGCTTCTCTATCACGCACCCGAGATCAGCCAGGAATTCTTCCGCAGCTGGTTTCAGCGGCTATACGGCGTCACCGTTTACGAGTGGTACGACCCTGACATCAGCAAGAGCGAAAATCTCGCCGTGATGCTCGACCTCGTCAACAGGCGCGCAGATACCGGCTCCGTCATGGTCATGCTCGACATGTTCCACCTGCCGGAGCGCGAGAACAAGTTCAACCAGAACCCCTTCCCGCACTACCTCATGCTGCAGGAAACCGCCGACCCCGATACGTGGTTCGTGCATGATCCCGACTACCGTTGGGAAGGCGAGATCGCGCGGGACAAGGTGATCCATGCGGTGATGCAGCCGACCGTCGGCGGCGGCTATGTCTTCGACAATGCAGAGGCTCGGCCACCGGCAGCCGAAGACCTCAAGGCCTATTTCGAGGCCTGCTTTATCAGAGACAGCAATCCGCTGGCCGACACCGTTCGCATGATCGTCACGGCTCATATCGACGGACGCGGCGGCATCGACCTCTCCGACCTCACGGAGGCCGTGCGCGAACTGCCCGTCATCACCATCCGCAAATACGCCTACGAGCATGGCTTTGCGTTCTTCTGGCGAGCCCTAAAGCTGCCGGCGGCCGAGTTCGAAGGCTGGTGCGAAGAGATCGAGGCGCTCGTCCAGGCGTTGAAATCGCTGCACTACGATTGCATGAAGCTGAGCCAGACCGGCGACCGCGCCTTGGCCACCCCGGTGTTCGAGCGGCTGGCAGAAGCCGACCGGATCGAGACGAAACTGAAAGGCAAGCTCGCCGAGATCTTCGATCTCTGGTGCGAACGGAACATTGCCGCCGACATTCCCATGCTGGAGAGGCCCACGCTGAAAAGGGTTGCGCGATGAACATATCGCTGTGCACGATCACGTTTCGCCATCATCTGATTTCCCTCGGCGAAATCGCCGCCTGGGCGCAATCCAACGATTTTCAGGGGATCGAGCTCTGGGGTGCGCATGCACGCAACCTGGCGCAGCAGCCCGACCGCAATGCCGATTGGCTCGATACTTTCGGGCTGAATGTGCCGATGATCAGCGACTATCTGCCGCTCGACGGCGATAAGGAGACGCTGCGGCACAAGACTGTCGAGCTCTGCAGGCTCGCCCGCCGCTGGAGAACCCGCAAAATCCGTACCTTCGCCGGCAATTGCGGCAGTCTCTCCGTCTCCCACGAAGAGCGGCAGCGCATCGTGGAGCGGCTGAGAGAGATATGCGCGATCACTGCCAGCTACGGCATTCAACTGCTGGCGGAGACACATCCGAAGACGCTGGCCGATACTGCGGCCTCGACATTGCGCCTCATCGAGGAGGTCGACCAACCCGCCTTCGCGATCAATTTCGATACGCTCCACGTCTGGGAGGGCGGCGACGATCCAATCGCCGTGCACCGCCAGATGATACCGCACATCCGCCATTACCATCTGAAGAACATCCGCGACCGGTCTGACCTCTCGGTCTTCGAACCAGCGAATGTCTATGCCGCGGCCGGCCGTCGCGACGGAATGACGCCGTTGTTCGAAGGCACCGTCGACTATGTCGGCTTTCTCCTGGAGATCGTGGACGACGGACAGCTCGACGCATCGCTGGAATGGTTCGGCAATGATTGCCTCGATATCCTACGTTGCGATCGCCGGCAGGTTCGCCGCGTGATCGAGGGGCGTGAACCCGTTCGGCGGACAGTCAACTTTTCGTGATTGCGTTTTAGCGGTGTCATCGGTCTTTGTCGGTGCATCGCATAAAAAAATGGCCCTGGCTGTACATGCCGGGGCCCATTTTTTATTTTTGTTTTCGTCTTGCAAATGTCAATCAATATAGTTTCGGAACACCGAAATACTGCCTCGTTCGCGGCTTTGCTCATTTTTGACTTGAAGCGGACGAGCTGTGCTCTACCTCGCTACTCTGGCGATCTTGCAGCCGAAAATCAATCAACTTTTATGGGTCTATTTTTCGCCGCGCGACACGGGCGCTTTGGGAACTGTCGCACGGTTTCAGCACTCCCAGGGCGGGCAGAAAACATGCTCTTCTCCAAACATAGCTGGCGCCGGCAAGGATACGGAGGACGCGCGCGGCCGCAGCGTGTGCGCCCAATCGAAACTAACGTGCCGCCTTGCCACCTGCCAACGGTCGCATCGATCGCTAAAGAATCTGACAGCGGCACCGCCGTGCAGATGATCTTCTCCAATGGTCGAAATCACGACCAAGAGGAGACGAAGACGATGAGCCAGAAAACCTGCGCGGCCTGCGACTGCGAACTCGATCAGAACAGCATCAAGGTCAAGCTCGGCGGCAAGACGGTAGAAGTCTGCTGCGAGGAATGCGCTGCCGCCATTGGCGAAGCGGAGACCGCAAGGACGGCTGCGGCGTCGGCGGGAAAGTAAACATGAGGCCGGTCGCCACAGCGGCCGGCCTCCAATTCGCAAGCGTCAAGGTTGTCTTTTCCCCGCGGCCGTTCAATGATCCTTGAGCGCGGCAATTTCAGCCTGGAGCACCGCCACAGTCTCTTCCAGCGTCTGTACGCGCTGTTCCAGCTCGGACAGGCCCGACGTGGCGAAGGACGGCATGCTCGGCGCCGCGGTGATCGTCTGATCGACCTCGCCACACAAAAGATGCGCAAACCGGTCTTCGCGCTGGCCGGCGCCGCGGTTGAGCTGCACGATCAGCGGAGGCCGACGTCCGATCATCAGGTCGAGGTTATCCTTGAGATCCTCCACCGACTGGAACCGCGCCATGCGCTCGCTGCGGGACCAGAGCTCGTAGGCTGTCTGCGGGCCGCGCAGCAAAAGCAGCCCGAGCACGACGATTTGCGGCGAGGTCAGTGAAAAGCGGTTGGCGGCCTGATGTTCATAACGCTCGACGCGCGATGCAAAGGCCTGCCGGACCAATCCCTTCTGGGCGAGCGAATTGAGCGCACGATGCACATCGGCCTGTTCCAACGCCATCACCGGATCGCGCGCCGTCTTCTGGTTGGCGGCGGAGTGGAGGGAATTGAGCGTCAACGGATAGACGTCAGGAGTGGTTTCCTTCTTCTCGATCAGGCAGCCAAGAACACGGGCTTCGATCGCATTGAGTTCGGGAAAATCGGTGTCTGGATTGGTGTTCATAGGTTCACTCTTCTCGGCAATGCGTTCAACGGCAACCCGGGGTTCTCCGACCACGGATGATCTTATCCAGGTTCGTCGCCGTTTAGGGGCCAACGCTCCTGAAACTCCTTGATCGAACCGCGCTCCTCGATAGCCCGTTGAGCGGCCAAGGCCAAGTTGCTTTGCGGTTTCGATGGCAGATATGTCGCCCCTAGAGACGAGTGGCGTGGCATTCCATCCCATCGCACTTGCCGGTACCATTTTATTTCACCGAGCCCGACGCAGGCCGCTCGACCGATCACGATTGCGCCGCAGTTCGCATCGATACGGAGCCGGTCAATTTCAAGCTGATTCCGCCTCCTGCCCTTCCTCGCCTTACGTCGCCAGATGCCCAGCGGTCACCCAATCGGGATCGCCGCCGCGTCGCTTGGCGGCAACTCTCGAAACCATCATCACAGAAGCCTCCCATGTCCCGTGTGAAAAAGAGGGTCGTACTGCATTTTACGGGCTTTGAGCCCTTCGACGCGGAGGCGCACCGCCGGCGTTACGCCCGTTCAGCGCGGCAGAGCGCCGAGGTATGGGACTTCAAGTCCGATGTCGGGCCCTTGGTGAGCACGGGCGCGGCGACGCATTTCGACGTCGACTGTGCCGGACCGGACTGGCGGACTTCAAGCCGTATCCATGTTTTCGATCACGATGTGCTCGTCGATACCTTGAGCCGCCAGTCATTCACACGCCGGCTGGGCGGCGGATTTGCCAGTGCGCTGAACGTAACGTTCAACGGTGGGCTTTGGGGTTATTTTCGCCATGCCTGGCGCTTTGGCCTATTTTTCCTGTTCCCCTTCCTGCTGGCCGGATTGATGACGGCAGCGGCCCTAGTCGTTGCATTCATTCCGCACTGGCTGAGCCTTTCGAGCTGGAACCTGCTGTGGAGCGTACCGCTGGCCGGTCTCCTGCTGCAACAGGTCATGATGCCGTTGGCCACGAAGTTCCATACGCTGCACCTGTTTGCCGACTGGGAAATGGCCGTGGCCATGGCACGACTGGATCGGCCCGATTTCAACCGTTGGCTCGAAAGCTGTGTGGATGCCGCTTGCGAGGCGTTCAGCGAGGACGCCGACGAGTATCTTATCAGCTCGCACAGCATGGGTTCGAGTGTCGCCGCGCATGTCATCGGCATGCTGATCGAGCGGCGGCCGGATGTTATCGAAGGCAAACGGGTGGTGTTCGCAACACTTGGCGGCGCGATCCTGCAATGCGCGCTGATGGCGCCGGCCCATGCCCTGCGGGCCCGCGTCGGGGCAATTGCCCGCGCCAAGGAAATCTTCTGGTTCGAGGTCCATTGCCTGACGGATGCCATCCACTTCTACAAGACGCGTGTCGTCGCCCTGTCGGGGCATCCTGAGGCAAGGCAGCCGTCCATCGCCTATATCAAGGTCAAGCACATGCTGTCGCCTGACCGCTATAGGCGGATCAGGCGCAACTTCCTGCGCGTTCATCGCCAGTATGTGCTCGGTCCGGACGTGCGCGCACCGTTCGATTTTACCTTGATGACCGCAGGTCCGCTGCCGGCAGCGGCGTTCGCGGGTTTTTCGCAGGCTAACATACCGGCACTTTGACCCGCGACATCCTCGATGTCCTCTAGCGCGGCCCAGGCAGCCGCGCTTCTTTCCGGTCTTATGGAGCAACGCCCCCAACCGCGACTTCCGGTGCAAAGCGGTCGTTTCCAGCGGATGTCCGCTGGAATATCACACCGCTGATTTCGGCCGACCGGGAGAATGAGGGCAGTCAATCGAACAACCCTCGTCTCGACATGTTCGACTAGTTCCCCGGCTTGTTCTTGATCGCCGCATCGATCTGTTTCTTCACTGCATCCAGGTTGAAGGAGGCCGGATCCTGCATTGGCGGATAGTCAATCGCGGTGAGCGCAAGTTTGCCGACTTCCTGCTGAACACTGACGAAACGCCAGAACTCGCGAGCATAGAAGTCGTTCATGTAGCCCCCACCGAGGTCATTGAGGCTTTGACTGCCAATCGACGGCGTCCGCTCGAATGGGTCCTGACGGATATTGACCATGGTGGGCATGTCCGTTGTTACCTTCGCACCGGGCCAACCCTGAGGCTGCTGGAAGAACTGATACTTGAAGTCATCGATGCGAACTGCCCCCAGAGAAGGGCCGCCGAAGTAGAAGAATTCATGCCGTGCGGATGGTCCTTTGCCCGTCAACAGGTCGAGTTGGTTGTAGCCATCAAGGTGGTTCTTGTAGGTCTTGTCGCCCAGCTTCGCGCCCTTGAGCAACTGGTCAGTAATCTCGCTGTTGCCCGCCGCCGCGACCAGCGTTGGGAACCAATCCAAGGCAGAAAATATGCCGTTCTCGACCGTTCCCGCCTTAACCTTGCCCGGCCAACGGATAATGGCCGGCGCGCGGAACCCGCCCTCCATTACCGTACCCTTGGTGCCCTTGAACGGGGTCATGCCACCGTCGGGCCAGGTAAACACCTCCGCGCCGTTGTCGGTCGTGAAAATGACGATGGTGTTGTCGGTCTCACCCGCATCTTGCACGCATTTCAGGAGAGCGCCGACGCTGTCATCGAGCTGCGCCATGCCAGCTTCTTCGAGGCCATAGTTGGTGTCGCTGTTCATCAGCGCTTGGTATTTTGGCGACAGGAAAGTCCAGACGTGCATTCGCGTCGTATTGTGCCAGACAAAGAACGGTTTGCCGTCTGTCTTTGCCTTGTCCATGAAATCGCACGACGACTTGACCAGGACTTCATCGAAGGAGCCCATGTCGTATTTGGCCTTGGGCATGATGTCATGCATGTTCGGAACGTTGGACATGTCAGGGTACGGCGCTAGGGGACCCTCGTCCACGATCCTCTGCTTGCCGATCTTGCCCCAACGCGGCTGTTCGGATGTGTCGTCCGTATCGGTAGCAAAGGTGTGGACCAGATTGCGCGGCCCGACCTTGTCTCGGTACGACTGTTCGTTCGGAAACGAATACCAATAGGGGTCTGACATCGCGTCGAGGTGATAGAGGTAACCGAAGAACTCGTCGAACCCATGCAGTGTCGGCAGAAACTTGTTCAGATCGCCGAGATGGTTCTTGCCGAACTGGCCGGTGGCGTATCCCTCCGTCTTCAGCGCGGCGGCTATGGTTGCCGCCTTGTCAGGCATTCCTACGTCTGCGCCCGCCTGGCCAACCGTCGTCAGGCCCGTTCGGAGCGGAATTTCACCGGTAATGAAACTCGCCCGTCCAGCAGTGCAACTTGCCTCGGCATAATAATCCGTGAACATCATGCCCTCCGCCGCCAGCTTGTCGAGGCTGGGCGTCTTCCCGGACATTATTCCCCGGTGATAGGCACCGATATTGAACCAGCCGACGTCATCTCCCATGATGACAAGAATGTTGGGTTTTGGCTGCGGCTGCTGCGCAACTGATGGCGCAGCCAGCGCGGTCGCGAATACGGAAGCCAGCAAACCAAAATAAAGGTTTCTCATGCCACTCATAATTCATTCCCTCCGTTTAACTTGGCCTACTGCGTGTTTCCTTAAATCCTATTCGATCTATGGATAAAAACATGCAGCAATTCAAAGCGTTACAGCGACCTTTGCGCGTCTAATACGACGCGCGGCGCTGTAGTGGGGGATGCCCTTCTCACAGCATAGGGGTGCTCCTCCTCATTTATTCGGGACGATGAGCTTGTGAAATTGCGCGGCATAGCGCCGTCTCAGCGGAAAATGTTGGGTAGGGTGAATGCTGCTCTGAAAATTCGCCGTAGGGCGGCGACAGACATACCGGCCATCGAAGCGTCAACAGCTAGTCACGCTTTACTAACTGCCGCAGGGTGGCAGTCGTCTTGGGCACGAATATCGCACATCTTCATTTCCTCCGCCAGTTTTGAAACCGCAACGCGAAGCGAGCGTTTACTGCCGGCGCAAAGTTGCCAATCTCACCCATCCGTCGCGCGAAAATAGAGGACCGGTACCGAACGACGCCAACGCTCGGGAAACCTCGCGATCTCGAACCAATGCCTATGCAGAGTTGATCCCACGGACATGGGGAAGTATTTATCGTGTCGACAAAAGGATTCTAAAGATGACCGATACCGATTCCAACCCCACACTCGAACGCAAGCGCGGCTCCGGCGTAAAGATGGTCTACGACCTTCTGCGTGACGAAATCCTCGATCTGGTCCTGCCGCCGGGCAGCCCGATCGACGAGGTCCAACTCGCCGAACGCTTCAAGATGTCGCGCACGCCGATCCGCGAAGCGCTGGTGCGGCTGGCCGGCGAGGGCCTGATCGATACGCTGCCGAACCGGTCGACGATGGTTTCAAGCATCGATTTCCTCAACATGCACACGTTCTTCGATGCGCTCGTGCTGATGTACCGCGTCACCACCCGGCTCGCGGCGCAGCATCATCGCCCGGAGGATCTGCAGATCATCCGCGCCCGGCAGGCTGAATTCGCAGCCGCGGTGCAGGCCCAGGATGCGCTGGCGATGATCGCCACCAACGCCGCCTTTCATTCGGCCATCGCCGAGGCCGGCCGCAACGCCTATTTCAGCGGCCTCTTCAACCGGCTCCTCGACGAAGGCCGGCGGATGCTGCGGCTCTATTACCAGTCCTATGGTGACCAGCTGCCGCAACGCTTCGTCGACGAGCACGAGGACATGATCACCGTGATCGCCGCCCGCAACGTCGAAGCGGCCGACCAGCTGGCCAAGGTGCATGCCGAGCAGATCGTCACTCAGATCAAGCGGCTTTTCACCCGCGACGAGCGGTTGGATATCGCGCTGTAATCTTCTGTCGATTTCTTGTCGACAAATAAAATACAACAGGATATTGTCACCGTCGAAGGCTGAGATCGGCGTCGGTGATGACGTTGGCCTCAGCCCATTCGACAGACCAATTGAGGAGTTTGAGATGAAGGCCAAGATTTTCTCCGGCGTCATTCCTGCGCTGATGACCCCGTGCAACGACGACCGCAGCCCCAACTTCGATGCGCTGGTGCGCAAAGGCAAGGAACTGATCGCCCAGGGCATGTCCGCAGTCGTCTACTGCGGTTCGATGGGTGACTGGCCGCTTTTGACCGACGCGCAGCGCATGGAAGGCGTGGAGCGCCTGGTCAAGGCCGGCATTCCGGTTATCGTCGGCACCGGCGCCGTCAATACCGCTTCTGCCGTCGCCCATGCGGCCCACGCCCAGAAGGTCGGCGCCCAGGGCCTGATGGTTATCCCCCGCGTGCTTTCGCGCGGCTCGGTCGTTGCCGCCCAGAAGAACCACTTCAAGGCCATCCTCTCGGCTGCCCCGGACCTGCCGGCGGTGATTTACAACAGCCCCTACTACGGCTTTGCCACCCGCGCCGACCTGTTCTTCGCGCTGCGCGCCGAACATCCGAACCTCGTCGGCTTCAAGGAATTCGGCGGCGCCGCCGACATGCGCTATGCGGCCGAGAACATCACCAGCCGTGACGATGGCGTCTCGCTGATGATCGGCGTCGACACGGCTGTGTTCCACGGCTTCGTCAACTGCGGCGCAACCGGCGCCATCACTGGCATCGGCTGCGTGCTGCCGAAGGAAGTCATCCACATGTGCAACCTGTCGCGGGCAGCCGCCGAAGGCGACGTCGATGCACGCCTGCGCGCGCTGGAACTGGAACAGGCACTCGCCGTGCTTTCCTCCTTCGACGAAGGCCCGGATCTGGTTCTCTACTTCAAGCACATGATGGTGCTGAAGGGTGACAAGGAATACACGCTGCACTTCAACGAGACCGACGCCCTGTCGGAAAGCCAGCGCGGCTATGTCGAAGCGCAGTTCAAGCTGTTCAACAGCTGGTATGCCGCGTGGAGCAAGCTCCCGGGCGCAGTGCAAACATACAAGGGCTGATCATCGGTTGACCGCGCGTTAGCAAGAAGGCCCTCCCGTCGGGAGGGTCCTTAGCTGACGTGTGGAATTTTAGGTGACGTTTCTGCTGAACCCCCTACACCGCAAGGACTTAGGGGGTTCTTTTTGTTTAAAAATCTGAAGGAAGCGAGAACCAGCGTTTGTTCACCTTAAGATTCGTGCCCCAGCAACGTCTGATTTCGAATGATCGACGTTAGCTGCGCGGCGCAGATCTTCAGGGGAGCCACGGACTGGGATGCTTTCGCCATCGCCATCGCACCGGAATAGGTTGCTACGACCAGGGTTGCCATGGCCTCAGAATCGAAATCGTGAACGGGGGCCGCCCGGAGGTCGCCCCTCAGCTTGTCGGCGATGGCTGACCTCCAGCGCATGAAGATCGCCTCGATCGCGGCCTGGAAATCTTCGTCCTCGCGCGACAGTTCAAGAGCGAGATTGTTCAACGGACAGCCCGACACTGCCCCTTTCCGCTCCAGTTCGGAAATGATGGCT
Source organism: Ensifer sp. Root1252 (assembly GCF_001425885.1). Classification (NCBI taxonomy): domain Bacteria; kingdom Pseudomonadati; phylum Pseudomonadota; class Alphaproteobacteria; order Hyphomicrobiales; family Rhizobiaceae; genus Ensifer; species Ensifer sp. Root1252. Next base: position 209,248 of record NZ_LMDT01000002.1, read on the forward strand.
GCGAACACCGCTTGGATACCGTCGGCCGTCGTCGTCGCAAGATTGACTGGCGTGATCCAGGTCAACTCGACGGCTTCCGCCACCCGATCCTGAATAACGGCGAGGCCAAGGGCCTTCTTGGTGGGGAAATGATGGGCGAGCGCTCCACCCGTGACGCCCGCCTCGCGCTTCAAGTCGTGGAGGGCACTGGAATGGTAGCCGCGGGTCGAGAATGCAGCGTAGGCAGCATCCACAAGCCGCTGCCTTAGTCCTTCGGGATCATTCATGCGTCTATGCGACGAGGTAGGTCGTTCCGACATGGGTCCTTCCTTTCCTCCTGGTTATAACAGGTTGACAAAACAGGACAACTGTCCTGTATTACAAAACAGGACGACTGTCCTGTTTCGAGGAAAGGTGGCCATGACTGTATTCACAATGAGCGAACCACTGACGGCTACGGACGATCCGACCAACGCGATCGTTGAACTGCGGCGGTATCGGCTTCGGCCGAACACCAGGGAGACGCTGATCGACCTGTTCGATCGCGAGTTCATCGAACCCCAGGAAGCGCAGGGAATGAGCGTGATGGGACAATTCCGCGACCTTGATGATCCCGACAGCTTTGTATGGCTGCGAGGCTTTCGCGACATGCCGTCCCGCGCAGCGGCATTGAACTCGTTCTATACGGGCCCGGTGTGGGCAGCTCACCGCGACCAGGCGAACGGAACGATGATCAATTCGGACAACGTTCTGCTCCTGCGGCCCGCATCGCCCGATACCGGCTTTGCGCGGTCGGGCGCCACGCGCGCCGCCTCTGGCGCGGCGGATGTACGGCGCGGTCTTGTGGTTGCGACGATCTGTTATCTCGCACCACGTACGGACGACGCGTTTGCCGTGTTCTTTGAAGCCGTTGTCAGGCCATATCTGGAGCAAGCCTCGGCCACGGTGTTGGCAGCATTGGTCACCGAGCAGAGCCCGAACACTTTCCCGAAGCTGCCTGTCCGCGAAGGGGAGACCGTCTTCGTCTGGTTCTCCGCTTTCCCCAGTCTGGCTGCCTACGAGACGCATCTTGCCGAACTTGCGCGCTCCGAGACCTGGATCACGGAGGTCGTTTCGGAGATGGAGCGGCGAACGTGGCGGCAGAACGAGGTGTTGCGGCTGACGCCGACGACACGATCCCTGCTGCCGTGACGCATTGCATCGAAGGGAGTTTGGCCGTGCCTTCTCGATGAGGTCGCAATGATCTCGCTGTCTTTGCTACCGGATGCCCGTTCAAAGAACCCGTTACCGGCAGATTCTGAAAATGTGGAACCAGGGCAAACTGGTTCCACATTTTGGGAAGGGAAAGGCCCTTCCGGGAGCCTCCGGGAGAGCCTTTCGTTTTGCTAAGTGCCAGAAGGGGGCTGAGTGCCCCGGGGCTGGATCTTTACGCCACGGCATCGAGCCCAAGTGTGTGCAGGCGCTCGAGTTGCTCCATCTCGGCGGCCGTCAGGGTGATGCCATCGACCTCAGACTTTGCGCGGGCAGCGAAGCGGCGCTGCGACGGCAGGCGCGCGCCCTGGCCGAGAATGGCGTCAAACAGGACCTCGGCGCGGTCGAACGGATTGCCGGGACGCCCGGCGGCAAATGCCTCCGGCGAGAAGGCGATGATCAGTTCGCCATGGAACGGCGCCAATGAGGTGGTGCCGAGATAGTCGAGCACTTCCGGGCTAGTCAGGTCGCCGATCATGATGCCGGCCAGGAGTTCGATCATCGTGCCTATGGCCGAACCCTTATGGCCACCGAACGGCAGCATGGCGCCAGCAAGTGCGGCATCCGGATCGGTCGTCGGATTGCCCGACGCGTCGATCGCCCAGCCCTCCGGCAGCGGCTTACCGGCCCGGCGGTGCAGCTCGATCTCGCCGCGTGCGGCAACGGAGGTCGCAAAGTCGAAGACATAGGGCGGACGGCCTTCGCGCGGCCAGGCGAAGGCAAACGGGTTGGTGCCGAGCAACGGCTTGTTGCCGCCGGTCGGCGCGACGGTCGCATAGCTCGGGCACATGACGAGCCCGGCAAGGCCCATATCCGTCAGCCCTTCCGCCTCGGGCCAGAGCGCCGAGAAATGGGTGCAGTCATTGATGACGAGGGCGGCAAGCCCCAGGGTCCGGGCACGCTCGGCGAGAACAGGCAGGCCAAGCTCGAAGGCCGGATTGGCAAAACCACCCATGGCATTGACCTTGACGATCGCCGAGCCTTCCTGCGGTAGAAGCCCGGGAGTGGCGTCCGGCTTTACCTTACCGGCCTTGACGGTGCGCAGCGCGCCTTCGATACGGTAGATGCCATGCGACTTGCAGGCGTCGCGTTCGCCTGCCACGATCACCCGCGCAAGGGCGCCGGCCTGGACGGCATTGAGCCCGGCCTTGCGGAAGATCGCCTCGACCCGCTCCTGAACTGCGGCGATTGTCAGGGTGGTGGTCTCACTCATCTTGTACCTTTCTGGCTGCATATGACCCTGTTGCGGGCGGTTGAAGTTCTGCATACATAGAGTATACAAAGATCCGACAAGTGCAATTCGGCTGTCAGCTATTCATGCCGAAAGACACCGGTGTTCTCAAGAAAGGATCCGCAGATGGTCTTCACCCCCAAAGGAAAACATCTCGTCGCCGGCGAGTGGCTCGACGGTGCAGGCACCTTCGCCTCGACACCGGCACACGGCCCGGCGCATGACTTCGCCGTCGGCACGGTCGAACTGGTGAACCGCGCCTGCGAGGCGGCGGAAGAAGCGTTCTGGACCTACGGCTATTCGTCGCGGGCCGAACGTGCAGCGTTCCTGCGCGCCATCGCCGACGAGATCGAGGCACGAGCCGAAGCCATTACCGCGATTGGCAGCCAGGAAACCGGCCTGCCGGAAGCGCGGCTGCAGGGCGAACGCGGCCGCACCACCGGTCAGCTGAGACTGTTTGCCGACCATATCGAGGCGGGCGACTACCTCGACCGACGCGTCGATGCGCCCCTCCCCGAGCGCCAGCCGGCGCCCCGTCCGGAAATCCGGCTGATCCAGCGGCCGATCGGCCCGGTCGCCGTTTTTGGCGCCTCCAACTTTCCCCTCGCCTTCTCGACTGCCGGCGGCGATACCGCAGCGGCGCTCGCCGCCGGTTGCCCGGTGGTGGTCAAGGGTCATTCGGCCCATCCCGGCACCGGCGAGATCGTCGCTGAGGCCGTCGAAGCCGCCATCCGCAAGTGCGGCGTTCACCCGGGCGTGTTTTCGCTGATCCAAGGCGGCAGCCGCGACGTCGGCCACGCGCTCGTCAAGCATCCGCTGATCAAGGCCGTCGGCTTCACCGGTTCGCTCGCCGGCGGACGCGCGCTCTTCGATCTGTGCGCCGCCCGCCCCGAACCAATCCCGTTCTTCGGCGAGCTCGGCTCGGTCAACCCGATGTTCCTGCTGCCGGAAGCGTTGAAGGCACGTGCCGAGGCGCTTGGACAGGGCTGGGCCGGTTCGCTGACCATGGGTGCCGGCCAGTTCTGCACCAATCCCGGCATCGCGGTGGTGATCGAAGGATCCGATGCCGACCGCTTCACGGCCGCCGCCGTCGATGCGCTCGCAAAGGTGGCGCCGCAGACCATGCTGACCGATGGTATCGCCAAGGCCTACCGCGACGGCCAGGAGCGTTTCACCACCCGCAACAGCGTCAAGCCGCTGCTCGAGACCAGCTCGTCGGACCGCGCCGCGTCGCCCAACCTGTTCGAGACGACCGGCAGCCAGTTTCTGGCCGACCATGCACTCGGCGAGGAAGTCTTCGGCCCTCTCGGCCTCGTCGTCCGGGTAAATTCGGAAGCCGAGATGGAACAGCTCGCGCGCGGTCTCCAGGGACAGCTGACGGTCACCGTGCACATGGATGCCGGCGACATCGAGCCGGCCCGTCGCCTGCGCCCCATCCTTGAGCGCAAGGCGGGGCGCCTGCTCGTCAACGGTTTCCCGACCGGTGTCGAGGTCGTCGATTCCATGGTGCATGGCGGCCCGTATCCGGCCTCGACGAACTTCGGCGCGACCAGCGTTGGCACCATGTCGATCCGCCGCTTTCTGCGTCCGGTCTCCTACCAGAACTTGCCGGAAGCCCTGCTGCCGGAAGATTTCCTGAACTGATCCGCGACCGATCGCTGCGCAGGGACCCCATTTTGCGAAACAAATGGGATCCCTGCGGGCCAACTGCGTCACGATCATATACTTTTTGTATACTGTTTGTATTTTTAAGTTGATTTACGCTCTCCAACGCGGAATATTGCGCTCGCCGTCAAACGGCGCACCAAATTCAGGGAGAGAGAAAAATGAAGACCTCGGTCCTAGCCTTCGGCCTCGTTGCCGCCACCGCTCTGACCAGCCCGGCCCATGCCGACAAGCTGGATGATATCATCGGCTCGGGTACGCTGCGTTGCGCAGTGGTTCTCGACTTCCCGCCGATGGGTTCTCGCGACGAGAACAACAATCCGGTCGGCTTTGACGTCGACTACTGCAACGACCTTGCCAAGGCGCTGGGCGTCACGGCCGAGATCGTCGAAACTCCCTTCCCCGAGCGCATCCCTGCGCTGATGTCCGGCCGCGTTGACGTCGGCGTCGCTTCGACCTCCGATACGCTCGAGCGTGCCAAGACCGTCGGCATGACCGTTCCCTACTTCGCCTTCGAAATGGCCGTTACCGCCAACGACAAGACCGACATCAAGTCCTTCGAGGACATGAAGGGCAAGGTCGTCGGCGCCACCGCCGGCACCTTCGAAGCCATCGCGCTGGAAAAGCAGGTCAAGGAATGGGGTGCGGGCGAATTCCGTCCTTACCAGACGCAGGCCGACGTCTTCCTCGCGCTTAGCCAGGGGCAGATCGACGCAACGGTGTCGACCTCGACCGTGGCGCAGGCCAACGTGAAGACCGGCAAGTTCGCCGGTATCTCGGTTGTCGGCAAGGCGCCGTTCGACATCGACTACGTGGCTCTCTTCACCAACCGCGAAGAATACGGCCTCATCAACTACCTCAACCTCTTCATCAACCAGCAGGTCCGCACCGGCCGCTATGCCGAACTCTACGAGAAGTGGGTCGGCGGCGAACTGCCTTCGCTGGCGGTGAACGGCGTGTACCGCTAATCTGTCCGTTTCTCTGGCGGCGCGAGGCACACGTCTCGCGCCGTTGTACCAACCTGCGCTGATATCGACCGATTGCGCGGGACCGTGTGCGGTCATCCGGCAAGGAGCGGACCTTAGAGCGATGCCTTGGCATCGGTCGAGGATTGCGACGCTGCCGGTGGCCGACACACTGCCCACCCAAAGGGCCGGGCGCTTTTGGCCTCCGGACGGCGTCGACAATCCTCACCGGACCGTCTGGTCCGGTTGCGGTTGTCTGCTTGCCGGAAGCTAAAATCGCTCCGGCGAAATCGGCCAATATCAGGGCAGGTTGGTACCACTCATTTTCGAAAAGGTGAGACGGCGATGTTCAACTACTCCTTCCACTGGAACCAGGCGCTGAAAGCATTGCCGCAAATGCTTGACGGCGCGCTGGTCACGCTGCAGATCGCGCTGCTGTCGATGCTCATCGGCGTCATTTGCGCGCTCGCCCTGACCGGGTTCCGCCTGTCCGGCAATCGCATCCTCAGTGGCTTTGCCACCGCCTGGATCGAGATCGCGCGCAACACGCCCGCGCTGTTCCAGATCTACATGGCCCATTTCGGCCTCGGCAATTTCGGCATCCATCTGAGCCCCTACACGGCGCTGCTCGTCGGCATTGCCTTCAATAATGCGGGCTATCTGGCTGAAAACTTCCGCGGCGCCCTGAAAGCGATCCCGGATACGCAGACCCGTGCCGGCCGTTCGCTCGGCATGACGGCGCTGCAGGCCTTCCGCTACATCATCCTGCCGCAGATGCTGCGCGTCGCCTTCCTACCGACCACAAACCAGATGGTCTGGGCAATCCTGATGACCTCACTCGGCGTCACCGTCGGCATGAACACCGACCTCGCCGGCATCACCCAGGAACTGAACGCCCGGTCCTTCCGCACCTTCGAATTCTTCGCCCTGGCAGCCGTGATCTACTACGTCATCGCCAAGGCCGTGACCCTCGCTGCCCGAGCGATCGCCTCGCGCATGTTCCGTTACTGAGAGAGGTGAGAGATGTTCAATACCGCCCTCACCTGGAGTGATCTCGCCTTCCTTGCACAAGGTGCTGCGATGACGCTCGCCGTCACCGCCGTTTCGGTTACCGCCGGTACGCTGCTCGGCATCCTCTTCGGGGTGATCCGCGTTCAAGCCGGCCCCTACTGGTCGGCGCCGCTGACCTTCGTGCTCGACGTGTTTCGCTCCGTTCCGCTCCTGATCCAGCTCGTGCTGGCCAATGCCTTCCAGTCCATCGCCAAAATGGGCTGGGGGCCGTTCACGACCTCCTGCGTGGTGCTGTCGCTCTACACGGCCGCCTATTGCACCGAGATCGTGCGCGGCGGCATCTCGTCGGTGCCGCCGACCACACGCCGCGCGGCACGCTCGCTGGGCATGACCTGGTGGCAGGACATGCGCTACATCGTGGCGCCGCTTGCCACCCGCGTTTCGCTCCCGTCCTGGATCGGCCTCACGCTCGGCGTCATGAAGGACTCGGCACTCGTGCTCTGGCTCGGTCTGATCGAGCTTCTGCGCGCCTCGCAGATTCTCGTCACCCGTCTGCAGGAACCGCTGTTCATTCTCCTGATCTGTGGTGCAATCTATTTCCTCATCAGCTTCCCCATCGCCCGGCTTGGTGGGTATCTCGAAAAACGGTGGTCCCCCAATGATTGAGATTGAAAACGTTCGCAAATCCTTCGGCCCGCTGGAAGTTCTGAAGGGTATCGACCTCACCGTGAAGAAGGGCGAAGTCCTGACCATCATCGGCGGCTCCGGTTCCGGTAAGTCAACGCTGCTAACCTGCATCAACGGGCTCGAGACCATAGACGGCGGACGAATCGTGGTCGACGGCACCGATGTGCATGCAAAAGCGACGAACCTCAACAAGCTGCGCCGTAAGCTCGGCATCGTCTTCCAGCAGTTCAACGCCTTCCCGCATCTGACCGTGCTCGAAAACGTCATGCTCGCCCCGCGAAAGGTGCTGGGCCAGTCGAAAGCCGAGGCTGAGGCCATGGCCGTAAAACAGCTCACTCATGTCGGCCTTGGCGACAAGCTTTCGGTCTATCCCAACCGCATGTCGGGCGGCCAGCAGCAGCGCATGGCGATTGCCCGCGCCCTTGCCATGTCCCCGGCCTACATGCTGTTCGACGAAGTGACCTCGGCGCTCGACCCGCAGCTCGTCGGCGAAGTTCTCGACACGCTGCGCATGCTCGCCTCCGAAGGCATGACGATGATCTGCGTCACCCACGAGATGAAGTTCGCCCGCGAAGTGTCCGATCGGGTGGCCTTCTTCCACAAGGGCGTGATGGCCGAGATCGCCCCGCCGGAAGCGCTGTTCGGCGCGCCGAAGGATCCGGAACTGCAGAAGTTCCTGGCAGCGACGCATTGAGCCGATCATGAAGGATGCAGCTCAACCTGACGTCATTGTCATCGGCGCCGGCGTTGTCGGCCTTTCCGCCGCGATAGCGGCCCAGGCACGGGGGCTTTCGGTCACCGTGCTCGACCGGGAAGGCCCGGCAGCTGGAGCCTCGGCGGGAAACGCCGGGGCCTTCGCCTTCACCGACATCCTGCCGCTCGCCTCGCCCGGCATCCTCAAGAAGGCGCCGAAATGGCTGCTCGACCCGCTCGGGCCGCTGAGCATCCCGCCGGCCTACGCCGCGCAGATCGCGCCGTGGATGTTCCGTTTCTGGCGCGCCTGCTCGCCAAAGCGGGTGGCGCATTCGACGGCCGCCCAGACGGCGATGATGGACCTCTCCAAGGTCGAGCTGGAGCCGTTCCTTGCCGCAACCGGCACCCTGCCGATGCTGCGCAAGGATGGCAATCTTCAGGTCTATGAAAGCGAGGCCGAACTCAAGGCTTCGCTGCCCGGATGGCGGGCGCGTGCGGACCATGGCATCGAATTCCGCCATATGGGCGCAGCCGAGATGGCCGAGATACAGCCAGGTCTGGCGCCCCGCTTCACCCATGGCACGTTTACGCCGGGCTGGTTTTCCATTGCCGACCCGAAGCTCTATACGCTGGCGCTGGCAGAACACTTCCGCGCCAAGGGCGGGGCGATCGAGCGCGCCGACGTTACGGCCCTGGCGCCAATCGATGGCGGCGTCGAAATTCGGACCACAAGTGGCGCGACGCGGCGGGCGGCACAGGTCGTGCTCGCGGCCGGTGCGTTCTCCCACCGGATTGCCAAATCTCTCGGCGAGAGCATCCCGCTCGAAACCGAGCGCGGCTACAACACCACGCTGCCGGCAGACGCTTTCGACCTGCGCACGCAGGTCACCTTCGGCGGTCATGGCTTCGTCGTCACCCGGCTGTCGACCGGTGTCCGTGTCGGCGGTGCGGTCGAGCTCGGCGGGTTGCAACTGCCGCCGAACTACCGCCGGTCCGAAGCCATGCTGCAGAAGGCACGAACCTTCCTGCCGGGGCTCAAGCCCGAAGGTGGCGTGCAGTGGATGGGCTTCCGCCCGTCGCTGCCCGACAGCCTTCCGGCCATCGGCCGCGCCCGCGCGACATCGCGGGTTGTCTACGCTTTCGGTCACGGCCATCTCGGCCTGACCCAATCGGCGGGCACCGCCCGGCTTGTCGCGGATCTTTTGACCGGCCAGGCTCCGACGATTGACATCGCCCCCTTCTCGCCTCAACGGTTCTGACAGAGGTTTCGACCATGGCCACCTACACCTTCTCCTGTATCGACGGGCACACCTGCGGCAATCCCGTCCGCCTCGTTTCCGGCGGCGGTCCTCGTCTTGAGGGCGCCAACATGCTGGAAAAGCGCGCCCATTTCCTCAGAGAGTTCGACTGGATCCGCACCGGCCTGATGTTCGAGCCGCGCGGTCATGACATGATGTCCGGCTCGATCCTCTATCCGCCTACACGGCCCGATTGCGATGTCGCCGTGCTGTTCATCGAGACCTCCGGCTGCCTGCCGATGTGCGGCCACGGCACCATCGGCACAATCACCATGGCGATCGAAAACGGCCTGATCACACCGCGCGAGCCCGGCAAGCTGTCGATCGACGCGCCGGCCGGCAAGGTCGACATCAGCTATCGCCAGGAGGGCCGCTTCGTCGAGGAAGTGCGCCTGACCAACGTCCCCGGCTTCCTCTATGCCGAGGGACTGACGGCCGAAGTCGAGGGCCTCGGAGAGATCGTCGTCGACGTCGCCTATGGCGGCAACTTCTACGCCATCGTCGAGCCGCAGAAGAATTTTCGCGATATGGCCGACCACACGGCCGGCGAACTAATCGGCTGGAGCCCGAAACTGCGCGCCGCCTTGAACGCGAAGTACGAGTTCGTCCATCCCGAGCATCCGGAGATCAAGGGGCTCAGCCACATCCAGTGGACGGGCAAGCCGACGCAGGCCGAGGCTCATGCCCGCAACGCCGTGTTCTACGGCGAGAAGGCTATCGACCGCTCTCCCTGCGGCACCGGTACCTCGGCCCGTATGGCGCAGCTTGCCGCCAAGGGCAAGCTGAAGGTCGGCGACGAATTCGTACATGAATCGATCATCGGCTCGCTGTTCAAGGGTCGGGTCGAAGCAGCGACCAAGGTCGCCGACCGCGATGCCATCATCCCCTCCATCGCCGGATGGGCGCGTATGACCGGTATCAACACGATCTTCATCGACGATCGCGATCCCTTCGCCCACGGCTTCGTCGTAAAATGAAAAATCCGTTCTCCGCTCGCAGTATCCTTGGCGGCACGGCCGAGGGGCCGATCGTTGCCGCACCGGAAGCACTGAGCTTCTGGGGTGGTGTCGATCCGGCGACCGGAGCGGTGATCGATGTCCACCACCCGCTGCACGGGACCTGTCTCACTGGCAGTATCCTGATGATACCGTCGAGCCGGGGCTCCTGCACCGGCTCGGGCGTTCTGCTCGATCTCGCGTTGACCGGCCGTGCACCGGCAGCCCTGATCTTTTCCGAAGCCGAGGACGTTCTGACCCTCGGCGCGCTGATCGCAGCCGAGATGTTCGGCAAGCCGCTGCCCGTCCTGCGCCTTTCGTCCGATGCCTTCGCAGCGCTCGCTGAGGCGAAGACTGCACACATTACCGATACGGCGATCGAGGCCGACGGCCTGACGATCACCATCGCACCGCTTGCGACCGCGGCGCTCGATCTTGATGAAGCGGACCTCGCCATGCTGGATGGCCGAGACGGCGTAGCGGTTGAGGTCGCGATGCGCATCATCTGCGCCATGGCCGCTCAGCAGGGTGCCAGGCGACTCCTGGCCGTGACGCAGGGTCATATCGACGGCTGCATCTATGCCAGCCCCGCCAATCTGACCTTCGCGGAAAAAATGGCTGATATGGGCGCGCGGGTCCGGCTGCCGACGACAATGAACGCCATCTCTGTCGACCGGGCCAACTGGCAGGCGCAGGGTGTGCCGGCGTCGTTCGGCGATCCGGCCGCGCGGCTCGCCGACGCCTATGTTCGCATGGGCTGCCGTCCGACCTTCACCTGTTCCCCCTATCTGCTCGACAGCGCGCCTGAGGCCGGAGAGGCAATCGCCTGGGCGGAATCCAACGCCGTCATCTACGCCAATACGGTGCTCGGCGCCCGCACGGCGAAGCATCCGGATTTCCTCGACCTCTGCATCGCGCTGACCGGCCGCGCGCCGCTCTCCGGCGTCTATCTCGACGAACACCGCAAGGCCCGCCGCGTGATCGACGTGGAGCTGCCTGAAGGGGTGGACGACGCTTTCTGGCCGCTCATCGGCTATCTGGCCGGGCGCGCTGCGCCGGATTGCATCCCGCTTCTGCGTGGCCTTGCCGCAGCAAAACCTTCGGCCGACGACTTGAAGGCGCTGTGCGCCGCCTTCGGTACCACATCGGCAGCGCCGATGCTGCACATTGAAGGTGTCACGCCGGAGGCGGAAGGTGCGGCGACAAGCGACGCTGGCATTGTTGTAATCACCCGCGCCGAGATGGCAGCCGCCTGGACCCTGTTGAACGAGGGACCGGAGGACGTGGATCTGGTCGCCATCGGCAGCCCCCACGCCTCGCTCGGCGAATGTCGGACTCTGGCGGCAGTGCTTGCCGGTCGCAAACGGCACAGGAATGTAGCGGTGATCGTTACCGCCGGCCATCAGGTGATTGCCGCTGCGCGGGCGGAAGGAACACTTGCCGCCCTGGAAGCAAGCGGTGTGCAGGTCCTGCCCGACCTCTGTTGGTGCTCGATCTCGGAACCGGTATTCCCGACGCGAACCCGCGCGCTAATGACCAATTCCGGCAAATATGCCCATTACGGCCCCGGCCTCTCCGGCCGTGCGGTCCGCCTCGGAAACCTTGCCGATTGCGTGACGGCTGCGCTGACCGGACACGTTCAGGCGCGGCTGCCGATTTGGCTCTCTCCGGCAACTCGGTAACGGCGGCCGCGAACACGCCTACAGATCAGGGGCACGGTCAACAAGGGTTTGGAACAGCACGTTTGCAGCCTCCTGAGGCGTCGAAGCGGTAAACCAGACAGGATCGGTCGTCAGGACGGCGTGCTCCGTCCAAGAGGCAGTGTCGGATGCCTCGCATTCGTAGACGCCGCAGGCGCGGTGCTGCTTTCGATTGAGCGCGATTTCGAGAATGCCCGAAGGCCGCGCGCCCGGCGCATCGAAGATCTGCAGGACGTAACCGCGGAACCCGGTTCTTCCACCCTTGGAATCGATCTCATCGAGAACGGACGGGCAGAGTTCCGCCTGTCCGACTGGAATAGGCCGTGTCCAGAACGGCCCTTGATCGCCTTGATCTGCGCGCAGCATCGCACTCGCCTCGTTCCCTCGGGGCAACGACCTTAACACTTGATCAGCACGAGTTCAGCCGACCCAAAATAGAATGCGGCCGAACGCTGTGACATGCTGGGTTGCAAAGCGTACCACTTTCGAGTGAGAATCCGGATTGGCGGGTCGTGCTAATCCTGCAACGTGCTAGAGCGGGCAATAGAGTACGCGGCAAGCGTCACACGACAGACGCGGGCCCATGCGATCGTTTACCGTGGCGGAGAGCATTTCCAGGAAAAGTTCGAAGCGGTTTTCCGTCAGGAAATGCTTGGAAATAATGAGATCGAGCGTTTCTGCGGCTCTGTGTGGACCGGAGAGGCTTTGGCAACATGAGGTTGGAACAATGCGCAGATTGATCGGCGGACTGTCAGTCATTGCATCCGTGGGATTTACGATCGGCATTGGCGCCACTGACCCCGTCGCAGCCGCAAATACATCCAAATTACGCTCAACGCGCAATGCCGATGTACCGGCGAAAACCGCGACTACACCAGCAAGAGGCAAGCGTCCCACCGTGTCGTGAACCACCCTCCTCCGAGGAACGGAGCCTACTACAAGGGCATATTCCGCGAATGAGGTGGGGGTACCAAGCACTGCCTGGAAGCCAGCAACGATCGCGGCGAATATCTGCAGCTTTACAGCCCGGCTTACCGCGAAGGCTTCTCTTCGGGATCGTCCAGCGCGACGACTATCGCGGTTAAAGTATCTGCGACCAAGGAGGCTCCTCTCCCTTGGGATTCGGTCCAATATCGAACGGCCAACACGATGTTTACACCATACGACCAAATGCCCGCCGGCACCCCTTCAAACTGAGGGTACTGCGCTCGGTGGCCATGGCTATATTCTACCATTGCGTGCAGGCGACACGGTCGCGGGCGATCATGCCGAACCGGAAGCCGCAATTTGTCCGGAGCCGGCCTCAGCTTTCGTTTCGAAGTCCGATTTGACGGTCTACCGGAAGTTTCGGCCGAGAGGTCCTTGCTCTCGAGCCGCTTCACCACGCCGCAGTGCCGAGCATCGCAGTGAAGACATCATCGTGCAAAGCATGGCCAGACGGCCGACAGAAATCCCTTCGTCAACACACGTGCCTGGCCCGGCAGAAGGGTCCGGCCAAAAGGAGGTCTCATGTCTCTCCACCAGGCATTCCTGGATTTCGGTTATGATCCAACCATCGTCGAGGTCGGGCGCACCATTCGGCCCAAGACGACAGGTGCGCCACCGGCTTCAGCAACCGTTAACGCCCAATATCTGCCACCACCGCAGGCGCAGGGCACGGCTCAGCATGTCGGCAGTCCCGGCAGCTGCGCAGCCTGGGCGTCTACCTATGGTCTTGCGACCTACACGGCGGCCGCCGCATCCGGCCAGTCGCCGTCGGGCGCGTCGCAACAGGCAAGCCCCGCCAACATCTATATCGAGGTCATGATCAACGATGGACAGAAGACGTGCAGCGGCTCGAATCTGGCATCCTACCTCAACATCCTGCAGCAGGGCGGCACGCCCAACTGGGCGACGGCCCCCTACTACCCCAACTGCCCCGAGCTTTGGTCCAGCTATGACCCCGACGCCACCGTCGATATCAGCTTCCAGATCCCCGGTTGGGCCATCGTCGAAACATCGGACCTCGACGCGATCAAGGCCATCATCGCTGGTGGTGGTGCGCTGTGCTACGGCACGGCTCTCAATTCCGGCTTCATGAGCTATAGCGGCCCTGGGCCATTGACGGGGCCGCTCGACAAGGTGCGGGGCGCCAACGGCAAGCTTGTCGGCCACTGCATGCTGATCATCGGCTACGACGATGCGCAACAGGCGATCCTCATCCAGAACAGCTTCGGACCGGATTGGGGCTGCCAATGGAACGGCAGCGGCGGTTACATCTGGATGAGCTACGAGCTGTTTCAGTACCTGGCACAGGGCCAGGCCATGTATGTGACGAGCTAGCCAGAGGGGCGAAGCTTCCCTCACGCACGCTATCCGGACGCCGCCGCGATCATGTGCGGCGGCGTCCGGTGAAAGGCGAAATCGTCGTGTGTTTTATCGCGGCGTGACGTCGAAGCCGAACCACTTTTCCGAAAGCGTCTTGATCGTGCCGTCCGCCTTGGCGGCAGCGATCGCCTCGTTGAACAGTGTCTTCAGCTCCGGATCCGTCTTGCGCAGGCCGACGGAACTGCCGCGACCGAGAAAGCCGCCCTGGAACCGGGGGCCGGTGGTGGTCATGTCCTCATTGCCCGGCTTTTCGGAAGCCGTCGTCAGGTAAGCCATCGAGGCCATCACCAGGTCGACGCGGCCAGCCGCGAGATCGAGATCGTGCTCTTCGGTCGTCTTGTATTCGCGCACCTCGACGACGCCCTTCAGATATTTGTCGACGAAGGCGGCACCCGTTGAGGCGATCTGGACGCCAATCGTCTTGCCTTCGAGCAGCGGCTTCAACTTCTCGATCTCGGCGGTAGCACCTGCCTCGTTCGAAGCGAGCGAAAACACCACGCCCTTTTCAGGCAGTGATGCGAGCGGACCGGATTTCAGCGTGGCGAAGGCCTGGCCGGTCGAACCGTAGGAGTCGCTGAAATCGATAACCTGCTCGCGCTTGGCTGTTGCCGACATCCCGGAAATGATCGCATCGAACTTGCCGGCGTTCAGCGCCGGGATCATGCCGTCAAAGTTCTGGACGCTGATCTCGCACTCGACCTTCATATGGGTGCAGAGGTATTTGCTGAGCTCGATCTCGTAGCCGTCAAGCGTGCCGTCGGGCTTGGTGAAATTGTAAGGCTTGAAGCCGCCTTCGGTGGCGATCGTCACATGTGTCCAGGTCTTGTTTTCCGCATGCGCGCCATTGGCGGCGAACATCATCGTCGCGATGCACAGGGCCTTCATTGTCGATTTGGTGTGGTTCATTGTAGTTCCCCTTTTTTGAGTGGTTAGAGCCGCCGGTTCACGCCTTGATGAACCGACGGAAGCGTTCGGATTTGGCGTTGCCAAATACCTCGTCCGGTCGACCGTCTTCCTCGATCTGACCCTGGTGAAGAAAAATGACCCGGCTGGAGACATCGCGGGCGAACCCCATTTCATGAGTCACGACCAGCATCGTGCGTCCCTCTTCGGCGAGCGCACGCATGACGCGCAGCACCTCGCCGACGAGTTCCGGGTCGAGCGCCGATGTCGGCTCGTCGAACAGCATCACGGCCGGACGCATCGCCAGCGCGCGGGCGATTGCCGCGCGCTGCTGCTGGCCGCCGGAAAGGTGCGCCGGATAATGATTGCGCTTGGCCGCGATCCCGACCTTGGCGAGAAGGGCTTCAGCCTCTTCGAGGCACTCGGCGCGAGGGCGCTTCTGCACATGGATCGCCGCCTCGATGACGTTCTCCAGCACCGTCTTGTGGGACCAGAGGTTGAAGCTCTGGAACACCATGCCGAGGCGCGAGCGGATGCGATCCACCTGGGCACGATCCCTCGGACGGCTCTTGCCGTTGCCGGCAGCAAGCATCTCGATCGTTTCGCCCGCGACCGTGACCTCGCCACGATCCGGCGTTTCGAGCATATTGATGCAGCGAAGCAGCGTCGACTTTCCCGAACCGGACGAGCCGAGGATGGAGACGACCTCGCCTTCGCGCGCGTCGAGCGAGATGCCTTTCAAGACCTCGATCGGACCGAAGCTCTTGTGGATGTCCCGAACGCTGATGGCGACGGGCGCAATGGACGACGCGGGCGAACTCAATGCGCTTCTCCTTCGATGATGGCGGGCAGCACCGCAACCGGCTGCCTGAGATGCGGGCTCAGCCGGAACTCGACGAGCTGCACCAGGCGGGTGAGCAGGAAGTTGATGGTGAGATAGATGGCGCCGGCGACGACGAACACTTCGATCGCGCGGTAGCTCTCCGAGATGATGCGCGCCGCAACGCCGGTCACTTCCATCAGGGTGATAATCGATGCGAGTGAGGTCGCCTTGACCATCGAAATCATCTCGTTGCCGTAGCCGGGCAGCGCCTGCCTGACGCCGAGCGGCAGCGTGATGCGCCGGAAGATCATGAAGCGCGACATGCCGCATGCCCTTGCCGCTTCCACCTGTCCAAAGGGCACGGAAAGCAGGCCGCCGCGGACAATCTCGCTGGCATAGGCAGCGGTGTTGAGCGCCAGCGCCAGGACCGCACACCAGTATGGCTCCCTAAGCACGGGCCAAAGCAGGCTGTGTCGGATGGCCGGAAACTGGCTGAGACCGTAGTAGATGATGAAGATCTGCACGAGCAGCGGCGTGCCGCGAAAGACGAAGACATAGGCCTGTGCCAGCCAGCGCAGGGGGGCGATAGCCGAAAATCGGGCGACGGCGATGCCGACTGCCAGGATCGCGCCGAAGGCAATCGAGTTTGCCGCCAGCAACAGCGTCAGGGGAACAGCCGAAACGAGGCTGACAAAGGTTTCCTGAAGGAAGGTCCAGTCCATCAGCTTCTCCTCACGCCGCGGCTGAAATGACGCTCGGCCCGATGCAGGACGGTGCTCGATACCGTCGAGATCGTGAGATAGATGCCGCCGGCAATCAGGTAGAAATCAAAGGGCAGCCCGGTGGAGCCGGCGGCGATCTGCGCCTGGCGCAAGAGTTCGGCGACGCCGGTGATCGAGACCAGCGCACTCTCCTTGAGCACCACCTGCCAGACGTTGCCGAGGCCCGGCAGCGCATGCCTGAGGGTCAGCGGCGCGACGATGCGGCGGAACCGGAGCCACCGCGGCATGCCGCAGGCGATCGCCGCCTCTATCTCTCCGGGGTGAACCGCCCTGAAGGCACCACGAAAGACCTCCGTATGCTGCGCGCCCGAGGTGATCCCGACTGCAAGCATGCCGGCAAGGAAGCCGGGAAAGCCGATGAAGCCTTCAGCGCCGAAGAGATGTCCGACGGCGGAGATTGCAGCGGAGCCGCCGAAATAAAGCAGATAGATCACCAAGAGATCGGGAATGCCGCGCAGCACCGTCGTGTAGACGTCGGCAGCGAGGCGCGTCCCTGGTCCGCCCCTCACCTTGGCCCAGGCTCCGAGTACGCCGATGACGGCACCGGTCGCATAGCCCGACAGCGCGATCAGGATCGTCATCATGGCACCGGCAAGGAGGATGTTCCCCCAGCCACCGGGGCCGAAACTGATGAGTTCGAGGATACCGGGCTGGGTCACAAGGTTTGAACTCCCAGTTCCGCGGACCCAGTCGCGCGCGAGGGAAGAGGCGGGTTGACGTCATCGGGGATCGGATTGACGAAAGGCGTGTCGTCGAGACGGCTGCGATGGTCCGCCTTGGCGGCCGCCACCAGTTCTGGGTCCGCCATCAGATCGATGGCAAGGCTCGCCATGGCTTTCGCCGCATGCGCCATGCCCTTGTGCGCGGCCGGCAATTTTCCTTGCGCGACCAACTGCCAGGAATGGCCGGGCGTGCCGATCGCATAGGTCGCACCGCGCATCTGAACCGTCGGGACGACCCAGCTTACGGTTCCGACATCGGTTGAGCCGACGATGCTGCCGTCGCCGCCATAGAGCGGGTAGATCATGTCGCAGAGCGGCTGGCCCTTGCGCGGCGCCAGGCCAAAGCGTGCATAGGACGCGGCGATATCGTCGGGAGAATAGGTCGCCTGAAACTTTCGTGCCGTTTCGAGGTCGGCAGCATCGAAGGCGGCGGGACCCAAATGTTCGAGGCAGGTGTGGAGCCGTGCTTCCAGCGGGGCATTGCCGACAAGATTGGCATCGCCGCTGATCACCTCGTGGCGCACGGTCGTCTCGGTCATCAGCGCTGCCCCTTGCGCGATCTTCTTGACGCGCTCGATCAGGCCGAGCAGATCCGGCAAGGTGCGGGCGCGGATGAGATAGCGCACCGTTGCACGGGCCTGCACGACATTGGGCGCGTCGCCACCGGCATCGGTGATGGCGTAGTGGACGCGGGCGCTCGACGGCATGTGCTCGCGCATGTAGTTGACGCCGACATTCATCAGCTCGACGGCATCGAGCGCGCTGCGGCCGAGATGCGGCGTCGCCGAAGCGTGGGAAGCGCGACCGGAGAAGTGGAAGTTGATCTCGTTGCAGGCAAGCGAGATCGGGTTGTTGACGCCGGAAAAGGCGGCCGGATGCCAGGAGATGGCGATATCGACATCGTCGAAAGCGCCGGCCCGCACCATGAAGCCCTTCGATGAACCGCCCTCTTCGGCGGGGCAGCCGTAATAGCGCACGCGCCCTTTGAGGCCGTTGGCCTTGAGGTAATCCTTGACGGCGGCAGCGGCGAGCATGGAGCCGGAGCCGAGCAGATTGTGGCCACAGCCGTGGCCGTTGCCGCCCGGCACGACTGGTCGCTCTTCGGCAAGGCCGGCGACCTGGCTCAAGCCAGGGAGCGCATCGAACTCGCCGAGAATGGCGATCACCGGACCACCTTCGCCCGCTTCGCCGATCAGCGCCGTCGGCAGGCCGGCGACATTGCGCTCAACGCGGAACCCTTCCGCCTCCAGCAGACGGGCATGCTCGCTCGCGGACTGAAACTCCTCGTAGTTGGTTTCGGGACTGTCCCATACGCGGTCGCTAAGCGCGAAGAATTCCGGGCTCTTTTCCTCGACGATCGACCATACGAGTTCGGTATTCTTCATTGGCATTCAGTGCCCCATATGCGATAGTTACCAATATTGGCGCCAATTTAGGATACAAAAATAAATTGCGCAATGGGCGGCGATGGATATTTTCGGTATCGATCGCAGACGCAAAAACAGACGATCGCTTATGCGAACAAGGCGAGCCCGCGCGGCCCGCTCACAATTGAGCAAACAGGAATGTCCATGACCGAAATGCAAGATGTGACCGAGACTGCGGCCAAGGAGCGGGACGTCACCGATCTCGTTCTCGAGGACATTCTGACCGGCGTGCTGCCAGCCGGCACCTGGCTCAAGCAAATCGATCTCGAAAAGCGATACGATTGCACCCGGCCGGAGGTTCGCCGGGCTCTCGACCGCCTGTCGCAGAAGCGGCTGGTCGAGCACGTGCCCAATCGCGGCTATCACGTTTATCAGCCGGACGGCCGGCGTGCGCAGGAAGTCAGCGATATCCGCGTCATCCTCGAAACAGCGGTGGCCGATCTGATGGTGGAACGGGCCACGCCCGAAAGCATCGCCAGGCTGCGCCAACTCGCCAGCCATTTCGACCAGATGACCATGGTCGGCACGGTGCTGGAGCATTACGAGGCCAACCTCGCCTTCCACCGCGAACTGCTGCTTCTGTCAGGCAATCACGAGCTTGTGGACCTCGTTTCCGAAATCCGCCAACGCACCTCTTCGGCACCGGTCTCGCAGTGGCGCACAAGCGCCCGCGTCGAGCGGTCCGCACGCGAGCATCATATGATGGTCGATGCGCTCGAAGCCCGCGATGTCGCCGGCCTCAAACGCCTGATCGAGGCGCATATCCGCCAGACGGGGGATGTTGCCCCAGCTGAAAGCGTTGCGCGCCAAGCATGACGCCCAGCGCTTTCTGGGGGCAAAACCGCCGAATCCCCCTGATTTCTCAGAGTTGTGGCGCTACCGCACAGAACCTAAGCTTGGGCCGAAATTGAGGTTCAGCCATGACAGACACACGCAATTCGCCTGTAACCGATGTCGTAGAGATGCGTGAGGCGCTGGCGGAGTGGTGCACGCAGAACAACTGCACGCAATCGGACCCGCCCGCCAACAAGATCGCGCTCCGGATTTTCGACGTCGCCACCGGGAAAAAACTCAATCGCACAGAAATCCTGGCCCTGCTGTCGAACGGATAGCAACCGTTCGCCGGGTCGCCGCAACGGCGAGAAGTGAGGACCGGTTTCAAGACTGCGCCATTCTGTTTGCCGTCAGCTTCACGCCTTCGGCTATGCGGTCTCTGCCGATCGACGAGTATCCCATGCGGAAAAAGCGGCAGCTTTCCTCGTCGTTCGGAAAGAACGGCGATCCGGATTCGATCAGAACCCCGTCTTCCCGCAGATCGGCCATCAGCCTGTCCGCATCGAGACCGTCAGGGCCTTCGATCCAGAAGGAGGTTCCGCCGAACGCTGCCGAACCGGCGATCTTAAGCCCGTTGGCGTTGAGCGCGTCTGCCATTACCCGATGGCGCAGGTGGTACTCTTCCCGCATCCTGTGAAGCACGGCGTCATAGTGACCGAGCGCCAGAAAATAGGCAGCGGTGCGCTGGAGGTGGCCGGGCGGATGGCGCAGCATCAGGGCACGGAGCGCCCGCGCCTCCCGGATGACGGGCGCCGGTGCCACGAGATAGCCAAGCCGCAGGCCGGGGAAAAGCGACTTCGAAAAGCTGCCGATGTAAAAGACCCGCCCGTTTCTGTCGAAGGCCTTCAGCGCCGGGGACGGTGGCGCGAGAAAGCTCATCTCGAACTCGTAATCGTCCTCGATGATGACGAAGTCCCTGCTTGAGGCGGCTTCGAGCAGTGCTACACGGCGATCCATCGGCATGGTCGCACCCGTCGGCGAATGATGGCTCGGCGTCACAAACACGGCATCGATCTCATGCGGCAGGGCCGCCGGCGGTAGCCCGCCTTCATCGACGTCAAGCACCGTCACCTTTGCGCCGCTCAGTTGCAGCGAGGCGCTCATATCCGGGTGGCAGGGGTTTTCGCACACAGCATGGGACCCGCGCCGCAGCAACAGCTGAATGACGATCCAGAGCGCATTCTGCGCTCCCACCGTCACCAGGATCTCGTCGGGATTGGCCCGGATGCCGCGCCCCGGCAGCGTGCGCGAACAGATGTAGTTGACCAGTTGCACATCGTCAGACGCGGCGAAATCGCCTGCCATGAGTTCGAAATCTTCGCGCGCCAGCGCGCGCCGGGCGCAGTCGCGCCAGGCGGTGAGATCGAACAGCGACGGGTCCATCTGGCCATAGAGGAAAGGATAGGGATACCGCCGCCAGTCGAGCGGCTTGCGCATCTGCTTGGCAACGCGAAAGGTCGAGCGCAGCTTGGACGACCAATCCACAGCATCCGCCCCCGGCTTCGCCACGTCCGCATCAAGCACGTTGAACGGCGGCTTGTCGGCAACGCGGTAGCTGCTGCGGTCGGCCGCATCGAGATAGCCCTGGGTCGCCAACTCCTGATAGGCAAGCGTGACGGTGAGGCGCGAAATGTTGAGATAGCTCGCAAGCTTGCGCGTCGACGGCAGCTGGGCACCGGGCGGCAGCCGCCCTGACAGCACGGCGGAGACGACCGTCTCGCGGATCTGCGCCTGCAGGCTCGTACGGCTCGCCCGATCGATGAAGAAGATTGTTTCCGGAACAGAAATGCGTGCCACGTCCGATCCCCTATCGGTCAATCTGGACTTATCTAACTTTCAATCTGGCTATAAAGCAAACCGGAAAGCTGCTTTATCCCCTATGGTCGAAAATGAGATCGGCATAACAGTCGACAGACTCCGAAAACGGGGTCGGAACCAGAGGGAAACAAATGTTCTATTCCAACGCCTTGAAAACCATGGCGGGGGCGGCCACGATTGCGGCCGGCCTCCTGACCTCCAGTCTTGCCCGCGCCGAGACCAATGTGATCATCGGCTACCAGCAGATCGTCGGCCCGTTCATTGCCGCCATCGCCGACGGCCGTTTCGACGCCGCCGCGAAAGAGGCTGGCTATCTCGTCGACTGGCGGCAGTTCAGCTCCGGCGGCGATATCTCGACGGCGCTTGCATCGGGCAACGTGCCGATCGGCGTCATCGGCTCCACCGGCACCACGGCCGCGGCAACGCGCGGCGTCGATCTCGAGCTGTTCTGGATCCTCGACAATATCGGCAAGTCGGAAGCGCTTGTCGCCCGCGAAGGTTCGGGCATCGAGAAGCCGGAAGATCTGGTCGGCCGCTCCGTCGGCGTCCCCTTCGTCTCGACGTCCCACTTCCATCTCCTTGTCGGCCTCGAGCAGGTGTGGAAGGTCGATCCGCGCGAAGTCAACATCCTCAACATGAAGCCACCGCAGATCGTGGCCGCCTGGCAGCGCGGCGATATCGATGCCGCCTATGTCTGGCCTCCGGCCCTGTCGGAACTGCTGAAGACCGGCAAGGTCATTTCCGACTCCGAAGCGATCGGCGCAGCCAGCGTCCCGACCTTCGACGGTCTGGTGGTCGACAAGAAATGGGCAGCTGAAAATCCGAAGTTCATGGCCGCCTTCACCAAGGTGCTGGCCGAAGCCTACGCCGACTACAAGGCAAACGGCGCAAGCTGGACGGCAGACTCCGCACCGGTCCAGAACATCGTCAAGCTCATCGGCGGCGATGGCGCCGGCACCGTCGAAGCGCTGAACTTGCTCTCGTTCCCGACAGCGCAGGAGCAGGCGTCCGAAACCTGGCTCGGCGGCGGTGCTGTGCGCGCGCTGTCGGAAAGCGCGAAATTCCTTGCCGACCAGAAGCAAATCGACAAGGCGCTCGACGACTACGCCCCCTACGTCAACAGCGCCTACGCGAAAGAGGCTTCGAAGTAGCCGACGCCCGCTCCTGACCGCCTGTTGGTCAGGAGCGCCGCCAACGCCACTCAACAGCCATTTCTCGAAAGGCCTGCACAATGGAAACTCTCAATGTCAGCAATGTGAGCCTGACCTATCCTGGTCTCTATTCGGACGAGGCGGTCATTGCGCTCAAGGGCGTCAACCTCGAAATCAAGAGCGGCGATTTCGTCGTCGCGCTCGGTGCCTCGGGCTGCGGCAAGACCACGCTGCTCAATCTGATGGCGGGCTTCATGGCCCCGAGCGGTGGTGAAATCACACTTGGAAGCCGCCGCGTCTCCGGTCCCGGTGCCGACCGTGGGGTCGTGTTCCAGAAGCATGCGTTGCTGCCCTGGCTCAATGTCATCGACAACACCGAATTCGGGCTGAAACTGCGCGGTGTCGACAAGGCGAAACGCCACGAGGTCGCCTCCAAGAACCTCGCTCTTGTCGGCCTGCAGGATTTTCACCGGCACATGATCTACCACCTGTCCGGCGGCATGCAGCAGCGTGTGGGCATCGCCAGGGCGCTGAGCTGCGACCCGTCGATGCTCTTGATGGACGAGCCGATGGCGGCGCTCGATGCGCTGACCCGCGAGACCATCCAGGAATTGCTGCTCAAAGTCTGGCAGCTGACCAACAAGATGTTCTTTTTCATCACCCACAGCGTCGAGGAGGCGTTGTTCCTGGGGTCGCGCCTGATCGTCATGTCGCCGCGACCAGGACGGATCACCCACACCTACGAGCTCGATTTCAACAAACGGTTTCTGGAAGAAGGCAATGCCCGTGCAATCAAATCCAGTCGCGACTTCATCGACATGCGTGAACAGATCCTCAGCATCATCTACGGCGACGAACGCCAATCCGGAAACCCGGAGCTCCTCCATGCTTGAGCGCGTGACGAAAGCCAAGCCGGTCAAGCCGGGCCGGATCTACGGCGCCCCCGGCGAGGGCATGAGCGGACATATCAGCCTGCTGACAGCGCTGACCCTGGTGGCGCTCTGGCTGCTGGTCACCGAGATGCAATGGGTACGGCCGCTGTTTTTGCCATCGCCGCTTGCGGTCTGGGACAAGTTCGTGATCGCGCTGACAGAGGGCGTCTCCAATTCGACCCTCGCCCAGCATACGCTGGCAAGTCTCGGTCGCGTGCTCGGGGCCTTCGCGCTCGCCCTTGTCACCGCGGTTCCGATCGGCATCCTCATGGGCGTGAACCGGGTGATGCGCGGGCTGTTTGATCCGATCATCGAGTTCTACCGCCCCTTGCCGCCGCTCGCCTACCTGCCACTGATCATCATCTGGCTCGGCATCGGCGAATTTCCGAAGGTGTTCCTGATCTTCCTCGCGATCTTCGCGCCGATGGCGATCGCCGCCCGGGCCGGTGTGCGGTCCGTCTCGATCGAGCAGATCCATGCGGCCTATGCCATGGGCGCTAGCCGCCGCCAGGTCATCAGCCACGTCATTCTCAAGGCGGCGCTGCCGGAGATCTTCACCGGGATGCGCATCGGCATCGGCGTCGGATGGACGACGCTGGTTGCGGCCGAAATGGTCGCAGCCCACCGGGGCCTCGGTTTCATGGTGCTCAACGCCGCCGAGTTCCTGGCCAGCGACACCGTGATCATGGGCATCATCGTCATCGGCGTCTTTGCCTTTGCGTTCGATCTCCTGATCCGGCGTCTCGAGAAGGCGCTCATTCCCTGGAAGGGCAAGGTGTGACGATGCCCCGTTCAACAGGGGCGCGGCCACCGAGCTAATGGCCGCCCCGTCCTAACAGGACCCATACCGCACAAACAAAGCCGATCCGGCCGGTTCACCCGGCCACGGCGAAGCCATGCCCGAAAACATCGCCTGCAACGCTTAGGAAACACAAGCCATGACCGCGACCGACCTCTCCGACCTCTTCGACGCCTTCAACCGGCACGACATCGACGGCGTCATGTCCTTCTTCGCCGAAGACTGCGTCTTCAACACGGTGGCCGGCAGCGAAGCGCACGGCACCCGGGTCGAGGGCACTGAGCAGATCGCGACCGCCTTCAGCAGCGTGTGGCAGACGATGCCGGACGCTCATTGGGCCCACCACAGCCATTTCGTCCATGGAGACCGGGCCGTATCGGAATGGACGTTCTCCGGCACGAACGCCGACGGCAGCCGCATCGAGGCCGAAGGCTGCGACCTCTTCACGCTCCGTGACGGCAAGATCGTCCGCAAGCAGGCCTTTCGCAAGAACCGGCCGCTGATTGCGGCCCCCTTCCGCTACTGAGCTCCAGCCAGGCCAGGAAACCGTCATGGAACAGCTTGTCAAAACATTGCGGCCGAGCAAGCCCTTCGATCCGGCATACGATCCCAATCGCGCCGCCAATCCCGGCGACGGCAAGGATTATGCGCCGACCTACTGGATCGCAACCGCCGGACCGCCGCCCGCCGATGATGGTCCCGTGCTTGGGGATATCGACGTCGACGTCGCAATCGTCGGCTCGGGATACACCGGCCTCTCCTGCGCCATCCATCTTGCCAAGGAGCATGGCATCAAGGCGACGGTGCTCGAGGCAAACGGCGTCGCCTGGGGCTGCAGCACCCGCAACGGCGGTCAGGCGCAGATTTCGGCGGGCCGACTCAAGCGCTCGCAATGGATCGAGCGCTGGGGCGTGGATGTCGCCAGGAAGCTTCACGTCGAGATCAGCGAAGCCTTCGATCTTTTCCGCGACCTCATCCGCTCGCCGGAAATCGCCTGCGACCCGCAGGATGGCGGGCATCTCTATATCGCCCACCGCAACAAGGTGATGCCGTCGCTGGAAGCCGAATCCCGCGTCCTCAACGACGTCTTCGGCTACCGCACCCGCATCCTCGGCCGCGACGAAATCCATCGCGACTTCGTCCGCGACAACGAGGCGGTGGGCGCGCTTTACGAGCCCGACGGCATGGGCATCCATGCGGCCAAGCTCGCCTTCGGCTATCTCACCCTGGCGCGCAAGCTCGGTGCCCGCGTTCATACCTCGAGCCCGGTTCTCAGCTGCGACCGGAAAGGCGGAGTCTTCCACCTTCGCACCCCCGGCGGGATCGTGCGGGCGAGGGCTGTGTGTTTCGCGACGGCCGGCTATACCTCGCCCGGCCTGCATTCGCTGACGAAGCACCGGCTGATGCCGATCCTCTCCAACTCGATCGTCACGCGCGTACTCACCGACGAAGAGCGGTCGGCGTTGAATTTCCAGACGCATATTTCGCTTACCGACACGCGCACGCTTCGCCACTACTACCGGCTGTTGCCCGACGGGCGCGTGCAGATCGGCAGCCGCAGCGCGATCACCGGCAAAGACGCGGTCAACCCAAAACATCTCGACCGTCTGCTCGAGGGCCTCTACCGCAAGTTCCCGGTGCTGACAGGCATCAAGGTCGACTACTCCTGGTGGGGCTGGGTCGATGTCAGTCACGACATGATGCCGCGCATCTTCCGCCCGGATCCGCAACAGGCGCTGTTCTACGCCATGGGCTACGGCGGCAACGGCGTCATGTACTCGGCCCAGGCCGGACGGCGCATGGCGCAGATGGTCGCCGGCAAGGGCGGTGCCCTCGACCTGCCGATCTTCACCTCCCCTCTCCCCAGCCATGGGCTGCTGACGCCGTTCCGGCGCATCGGCCAGTGGGGGATGTACCGCTGGTACTACCTCAAGGACGAAATCCTCTAGCCGCTCGGTCGGCCCCCAACCCAACATGAAAGGAAACAGACAATGAAAATGACGACCGAAGAGGCTTTCGTAAAAGTCCTCCAGATGCACGGCATCGAACACGCCTTCGGGATCATCGGCTCGGCGATGATGCCGGTGTCCGACCTCTTCCCGAAAGCTGGCATCACCTTCTGGGACTGCGCCCATGAAACCAACGCGGCATTGATCGCCGACGGATACACCCGGGTCACCGGCAACATGTCGATGGCAATCGCCCAGAACGGCCCCGGCGTCACCGGCTTCGTGACCGCAGTCAAGACGGCCTACTGGAACCATACGCCGATGCTTCTCGTCACGCCGCAGGCGGCAAACAAGACGATCGGCCAGGGCGGCTTCCAGGAAGTCGACCAGATGGCGCTGTTTGAGGAAATGGTCTGCTACCAGGAAGAGGTGCGCGACGCGAGCCGCGTTCCCGAAGTCCTCAACCGGGTCATCGAGAAAGCCTGGCGCGGCTGCGCCCCGGCGCAGATCAACATCCCGCGCGATTACTGGACACAGGTGATCGACGTCGAGCTGCCGAGCATCGTTCGGCTGGAGCGCCCCTCCGGCGGCAAGCAGGCAATTTCAGAGGCAGCAAGATTGCTGTCCGAAGCGAAATTCCCGGTGATCCTCAACGGCGCCGGCGTGGTCATCGGCGGCGCGATCGGCGAATCCATCGCGCTGGCTGAGCGTCTCGACGCCCCGGTCTGCTGCGGATACCAGCATAACGACGCCTTTCCCGGCGGCCATCGGCTAGCGGCGGGCCCGCTCGGCTACAACGGCTCCAAGGCGGCCATGGAACTGATCGCCAAGGCCGACGTCGTACTGGCGCTCGGCACCCGCCTCAATCCGTTCTCGACGCTTCCGGGCTACGGCATCGACTATTGGCCGAAGAATGCCGCGATCATCCAGGTCGACATCAACTCCGATCGCATCGGCCTGACGAAGAAGGTGACGGTCGGCATCTGCGGCGATGCCAAGCAGGTGGCAAGCCAAATCCTCGATCAACTGTCGCCGTCGGCCGGCGATATCGGCCGCGAGGAACGCAAGGCACTGATCCACACCACCCGCTCGGCCTGGCTGCAGCAGCTGTCGTCGATGGACCACGAGGACGACGATCCGGGCACCGAATGGAATGCCTCGGCCCGTCGGCGGGAATCCGACCGCATGTCGCCACGCCAGGCATGGCGTGCGATCCAGGCGGCCTTGCCCAAGGACGCCATCATCTCCACCGACATCGGCAACAACTGCGCCATCGGCAACGCCTATCCGAGCTTCGAACAAGGCCGGAAATACCTGGCGCCCGGCATGTTCGGACCCTGTGGCTACGGCTTCCCGTCGATCGTCGGCGCCAAGATCGGTTGCCCTGATGTGCCGGTGATCGGCTTTGCCGGCGATGGCGCATTCGGCATCTCGATGAACGAGATGACCTCCATCGGTCGCGCCGGCTGGCCGCCGATCACCATGGTGATCTTCCGTAACTTCCAGTGGGGAGCCGAGAAGCGCAACACGACGCTCTGGTACGACAACAACTTTGTCGGAACCGAACTCAATCCCAACCTCAGCTACGCGAAAGTGGCCGACGGCTGCGGTCTCAAGGGTGTGACGGTCGACACGCAGGCGGGCCTGACGGCCGCCCTGCAGCAGGCGCTCGACGACCAGTCACAGGGCGTGACCACCTTCGTCGAAGTCATCCTCAACCAGGAGCTGGGTGAGCCCTTCCGCCGCGACGCGATGAAGAAGCCGGTGCAGGTGGCTGGCATCCAGCGCTCGGACATGCGGCCGCAGCAGCACGTCTGACATCCACCCCATGCCCGGCTGATGTCGCCGGGCATGGGCTTCCGACTTGGCGCTTTCAGACGGGAAATTTAACATGAATGCGGTATCCGAAACGACGCGGCGGCTCCAATGGCTGCCCTCGGCCCTGTCGACATACGGCCCTGGTCTGCTGGTGACGGCCGCCGTCGCCATGGCCGCTCAGTTCCTGTCGGATCATTATGGCGCGCCCGCCATGCTGATGGCGCTTCTGCTCGGCATCGCATTCCACTTTCTCTCCGAGGAAGGCAGGTGCGTCGCCGGCATCGAGCTTTCAGCAAAAAAGATCCTCCGGATCGGCGTTGCCCTGCTCGGCATGCGCATCAGCGTCGACCTCTTGATCGGCCTCGGGAGCGGCACCATTCTCCTGCTGGTGGCAGCGATTGCAGCAACGATCCTCTTCGGCCTTGCAGCCGCCAAGATCCTTGGAAGGGGCTGGAGGCTCGCGCTTCTGACCAGCGGTGCGGTCGCGATCTGCGGTGCTTCCGCCGCTATGGCGATCGCCGCCGTGCTGCCGAAGAACGAATTTTCCGAGCGCAATCTGATCTTCACCGTGCTGTCGGTGACCGTCCTCAGCACCCTGGCGATGATCGGTTACCCCATCCTCGCCCAGTCGCTGGGGCTCGATGCGCGCGGCACCGGCATCTTCTTCGGCGGCACGATCCATGATGTCGCCCAAGTGGTCGGCGCCGGCTTCTCGGTCTCGCCGGAGGCCGGCGAGACCGCAACACTCGTCAAGCTCATCCGCGTGACGATGCTGGCACCCGTTGTCCTCATCTTCTCCATCGCCCTTCGAAACGTGCCGCAGGAAGGGGTGGAGGCCGGCAAACGTCCACCATTGCTCCCCGGCTTCGTCGTCGCTTTCCTGATCCTTGCCGCCATGAACTCCGGCGGGATGGTGCCGGCCGCCATCGCCGAACTCGGCATGGAGGCATCGCGCTGGGCGCTTTTGGCGGGCATCGTCGCCGTCGGCATGAAGACGTCGCTCCGGCGCGTGCTCGACGTCGGCGGCGACGCGGTCGCGCTCATCGTCGCCGAAACGATCTTCCTCGGCGTCTTCATCCTCGGCGGCATGCATTATCTGGGGCATCTCTAATGAAACCACTCGATCGCATCATCGAAACCGCTAAGCAGGCACCGCGCCACATCGTGCTTGCCGAGGGCGAAGACACGCGGGTGGTCGCTGCGGCCATGCGCGCCCGCGCAGAAGGTCTCGCCGAAGTCACGCTCATTGGTCGGCACGAGATCATCGCCGAGCGCCTGCGCGATCACGGCGGCGATGCGCATGCCTTCCGGATCGAAGACCCGGCGACGTCGCCACTGACACAGCAGTTCGCGTTGCGATATCACGACCTGCGCCGGAGCAAGGGCGTCGACCGAGAGATGGCCGAGAAGGCAGTGCGAGAGGACCTGGTCTTCGCAGCCATGATGGTTCGCGAAGACGAGGCGGACGGCACCATCGGAGGAGCGGTGGCAACAACGGCCGATACGGTGCGCACCGCCCTGCAAATCATCGGCCGTGCGCCTGACGCCGGCCTGGTCTCCAGTTTTTTCCTGATGATGTTGTGCCAGCCGCATCACGCCAAGAAGGGCGCCTTCGTCTTTTCCGACTGCGGCCTCGTGGTCGACCCGGATGCTGCCGGTCTCGCCGATATCGCCCGCATGTCGGCTCGGTCCTATCAGGCGCTGCTTGGCGAACGTCCCAAGGTCGCGATGCTCTCCTTCTCCACCAATGGTAGCGCCGCGCACGACCGCGTCTCCAAGGTGGTCGAGGCGACGCACATTGCCCGCGCCGCCAATCCCGACCTGCTGATCGACGGCGAACTGCAGTTCGACAGCGCCTTCGTCGAGGCCGTATCGTCGTCCAAGGCACCCAATTCGGCGCTGCACGGCCAGGCAAATGTCTTCGTCTTCCCCAATCTCGATGCCGCCAATATCGGCTACAAGATCGCCCAGCGCATCGGCGGCGCGACCGCCATCGGCCCGGTGCTTCAGGGGCTGGCCAAGCCCGCCAACGACCTTTCGCGTGGCTGCACGGCCGATGACGTCTTCCACATGATCGCCGTCACGGTGGTCCAGGCAGCGTCGCGATAGCGGCGGCGCTTGACCTATCGCGATGTCCGTTTCCGGACGCACGGATTACCGCTGCCAAACCGAAAACAACTTCAAATCACCCGCATGCAATGGTGCCCAAGATCTCGGCCTATAGTTCGGGCTGCGCGTTTGAGGAGATGCGCAGATTGAACAGAACACGCATCTGGGAGGAGACGCATGGATGTTTCGCATCGAAACGATCACATCGAACAAACGATTGAGCGGCCGGAAGACAAGCGCCTGGGCGCAGGCGCAAACCTCGTCTATGGCCTTCAGCACGTGCTCACCATGTATGGCGGCATCGTCGCCGTCCCGCTGATCATCGGCCAGGCGGCCGGCTTGTCTCCAGCCGACATCGGCCTGCTGATCACCGCGTCGCTGTTTGCCGGCGGCCTGGCGACTATCCTGCAGACGATCGGCATTCCGTTCTTCGGCTGTCAGCTGCCGCTGGTTCAGGGCGTTTCGTTTGCCGGCGTCGCTACCATGGTGGCGATCGTCACCAGCCGCGAAGGTGGCGGATTGCCGGCGGTGATGGGCGCCGTGATGGTGGCGTCACTCGTCGGCCTGGCGATCACGCCGATCTTCTCGCGCATCACGCGGTTCTTCCCGCCGCTGGTTACCGGCATCGTCATTACCACGATCGGCCTGACACTGATGCCGGTCGCGGCCCGCTGGGCCATGGGTGGTAATCCCAACGCGCCCGACTTCGGCAGCGTCAGCAACATCGGCCTGGCGGCGGTGACTTTGCTCACCGTCCTGCTCCTCAGCAAGGTTGGCAGCTCCAGTATATCGCGCCTGTCGATCCTGCTTGCCATGGTCATCGGCACGCTGATCGCCTTGGCTTTCGGGATGACCGATTTTACCAAGGTCGCCGAAGGTCCGATCCTGGCCTTCCCCTCGCCCTTCCATTTCGGGGCGCCGGTCTTCACGGCCGCGGCGATCGTCTCGATGTTCATCGTTCTCCTGGTCATCCTGGTCGAGACGTCGGCAGACATCCTGGCCGTCGGCGAAATCATCGGCACCAAGGTCGATTCCAAGCGACTGGGCGATGGCCTGCGCGCCGACATGATCTCGAGCCTGTTCGCCCCGATCTTCGGCTCGTTCACGCAGAGCGCCTTTGCCCAGAACGTCGGTCTTGTGGCCGTGACCGGCATCAAGAGCCGCTATGCCGTCGCAACCGGCGGCCTCATTCTGGTGACGCTCGGCATTCTTCCTGTCATGGGGCGGGTGATCGCAGCTGTTCCGCCGGCCGTGCTCGGTGGCGCCGGTATCGTGCTGTTCGGCACGGTGGCGGCGAGCGGCATCCGCTCGCTCTCCAAGGTCGATTATCACAACAACATGAACCTGGTCATCGTCGCCACCTCGATCGGCTTCGGCATGATCCCGATCGCCGCGCCGCATTTCTACGACCACTTCCCGGCCTGGTTCGAAACCATCTTCCACTCGGGCATCAGTTCTTCCGCGATCATGGCGATCTCGCTGAACCTGCTGTTCAATCATTTCAAAACCGGCAACTCCGATCAGCAGTCCGTCTTCGTGGCCGGCACGGAACGCATCATCCGGTATCAGGATATTTCCGCTCTGCGCGACGGTGATCACTATCGCGATGGGAAGCTCTATGACCGCGATGGCAACGAGGTCCCGATGGCGGTGCCCCACCACTAACGCATGTCGCGCAAAAGTGGCCGCGGTTTTGCGCCCCCGACATGCGAAAGAACAAGGGCTTAGAGCAGCAACGCGCTTTGAGCCATCGCGCAAAATATGCAGTAGGCGTGGCCGAAGGATTTCGGCTACGAAGCATCCATGGATGCGGCTGTGTTGCGGAATACGCCGTGGGGACATCACCACTGATCATGCGGGAGACGGCGATGGAAGGACTGTTTGTCATACTGCTCTGTCAACTGGTCGGCGAGATCGTTGTCAGGACGCTCGACCTGAGCATGCCAGCACCCGCACTCGGTATCGTGCTCCTGCTTGTCTATCTCTGGTTTGCCGACAGGAGAGCCGGGTTGGAAGATGGCACCGCCCACACCCGGGTCAGCGGCGTGGCCGACGCTCTGCTCAAGAACCTCGGTGTGCTGTTCGTGCCCCTTGGCGTTGGGGTGATGCAGAACTACCGGCTGATCTACGAATATGCCGGCACGATCGTCGTCGCCGTCGTGGTGTCGACCCTTGTGACTTTGATGGTGACGGTGGGAGCTTTCCTGTTCGCGAGCAGGATGTCGGGCGCAGGAGGGGCTGGCGATGGACACTAGCGGTCGCGTGTTCGAGCTTTGGGTCTATCTCTCGACCAGCCCGCTCACGTGGCTGACCGTGACGATCGGCGCCTATATCGCCGCTCAGCGGCTTGCGGCGCTCAGCGGTTTCAACCCCATCGTCAATCCTGTGCTGATCGCCGTCGTCCTGGTGATCTCGATACTGGCTGCCACCGGGACATCCTATTCAACCTATTTCGACGGGGCGCAGTTCGTGCATTTTGCACTGGGACCTGCGACGGTGGCGCTTGCTGTTCCCCTTTACCGGAACCGGACACTGATCCGGCAGAACCTCGTGCCCGTCGTCGTTGCGCTTGTCGCGGGCAGCCTGACGGCGATCGTTTGCGCCACGGGTGTCGCCATCCTGCTCGGCGCACCTGACAGTGTGGCGATATCTCTGGCGCCGAAGTCGGCAACGGCCGGCATCGCCGTCGGCATCTCGCAGCAACTCGGCGGCGACCCGGCCCTGACAGCGCTTCTCGTCATCTTCACCGGCGTGTTCGGGGCAATCATCGTCACGCCGCTGATGAACCTTCTGCGGATCCGGAATTATGCCGCGCGCGGGTTTGCGGCCGGCCTGACGTCGCACGGCATCGGCACGGCACGGGCTTTCCAGGTCAACGAAATTGCCGGGACGTTCTCGGGCCTTGCGATGGCGCTCAACGGCATATTGACCTCAGCCATCGCCGCCATTGTCCTCGGGCTGCTGCTCTGAGCGCCGCCCTCGGGGACAGTCCGTTACCAGAAGGCACCGTAGAAGGTGACACAGCCGACGACACCGAGCACGATCGCCAGGGATGATCGGATCGTGAAATCGAGCAGCCTGAACTGATATCCAAAGCTTCCAACAGATGGCTTCATGGTTTTCTCCCGTGGTTGTCTTCTGAGCGACTGCGTCCCGGGGACCCGGGTTAGCGGATGGAACGTCGAGACGACGCCTATAGGCTTGCGGCCTCAGGCCGACTTTGCGAATCCACCGTCGTGGTGACGGTAGAAAGTCTTGGCTGCGACAAGCAGCGCTTCTTCGTCCAGCGGACGGCGAAACTCGCGCATGAGAAATCGGGCGAGATGCTGGATCTGCTCGCCATCTCTCGGAATGTCGTACTCGATACAGACAGTCTCAAAAACGCGCCAAAGCATGCCGATTTCCTCCTTGCTCAATGCAGCAAGCATCTCGTCGGGAATTCCGCGCATAAGAACCTCGCTCCGTATTCGCGCCGTCCTGCCCGCGAGCAGGGACCGAATTGCTATTGAGGGATCGATAAACGGGCGCGTCGGCGAATCTGCGGTCACCGCCGCAGTGAGAAGCCAGATGAGCCTGAGAATGACGATTGATGGGTAGCCGGTGATTGGGGCTTTACTGAGGTGATCAGCAGGATCGCCGGAATGCGACCATAGATCCACCTGACGAGCGCGACGAACGGCCCCGATGCCCTGGTCAGGCCCTGCCAAAAGATCGAAAGCCCGTCGTCGATACCGGACAAGGTTCGCCCGAAAGTCAGCGCGCGCTATTGCATTGTAACTGCTCCGTGCACTAGCATCCCCGGCATAAGACAGGAAGCCGGCTGGGGACTGCTTGCACTGCGCTTTGACAGGGGGATGGATGAGCAGGAATACTGGCGGCGTGAGGGGCAATTCGCCTCTCGAGCGAATTCGCAGCGGCGCAATGGTTGCCATGCTTGTGTTTATGCTGGCCGCATGCGGCGGGCATCCGAAGGGCGTGCTGACGCCGGTCGCAGATACAGCCCCGGATTCAAGCCGGGTCAACATGCTGATCACGACGACGCGCAGCCGGTCGGAAAATCCCGGAGAAATGTATAGCGGCGAGCGCGCCCTGGCGCCCACCTTCGTCGACATGACCGTTTCCATTCCGTCAGACACCGTGCGCAAGGCTGGCGAGGTCGCCTGGCCGAAAAAGCTGCCGCCCAATCCGGCAACGGATTTTGCGACGCTGAAGGCGGACGATCTGGACATGGCCGGCGCCAAATCATGGCTGAGCGCGAGTGTGCGCAAAAGTCCTGACAAGAGCGTTTTCGTCTTCGTTCACGGCTTCAACAACCGCTTCGAAGACTCTGTCTATCGTTTCGCCCAGATCGTCCATGATTCCGGCGTCCACAGCGCCCCCATTCTGATCACGTGGCCGTCTCGCGGCAGCCTGCTTGCCTACGGCTACGATCGCGAAAGCACCAACTACACGCGCAATGCGCTCGAAAACCTGTTCCAGTACCTCTACCGCGACCCGGAAGTGAAGGAGGTCTCGATCCTCGCGCACTCGATGGGCAACTGGCTGGCGCTTGAGGCGTTGCGCCAGATGGCAATCCGCAATGGCGAACTGCCCGCAAAGTTCAAGAACGTCATGCTGGCGGCACCCGATGTCGACGTCGATGTCTTCCGCCAGCAGATCGCCGACATGGGCGAGAAGCACCCGAACTTCACGCTGTTCGTATCCCGCGACGATCGAGCTCTGGCAGTCTCGCGCCGGGTCTGGGGCGACGTTTCCCGGCTCGGGGCGATCGATCCGGAGCAGGCGCCGTTCAAGAAGGAGCTCGCGGACAACAAGATCACGGTGATCGACCTGACGAAGATCAAGGCCGGCGACAGCCTCAATCACGGCAAGTTCGCGGAATCGCCCGAAATCGTTCGCCTCATCGGTTCGCGCATCTCCGACGGCCAGACGCTGACAGACAGCCGGGTCGGTCTCGGCGACCAGATCCTGGTGGCAACGACCGGAACGGCCGCGGCTGTCGGCAACGCGGCCGGTCTGGTTTTGGCCGCACCAGTCGCCGTCGTCGATCAGAACACCCGCGACAATTACGCCGAGCACCTCGGCAGTTCGGCTGCGAGAACCAACCGTGCTGCGACGGCGAGCGGATGCGACCCGACGCGACCGACCACGCCGGGATGCAACAGATAAAAGTAGGCTTGGAACCGGCCCCGCAGCTTGAGGCAAACCTGCTGCGGGGTG
Organism: Ensifer sp. Root1252; assembly: GCF_001425885.1. Taxonomy (NCBI): domain Bacteria; kingdom Pseudomonadati; phylum Pseudomonadota; class Alphaproteobacteria; order Hyphomicrobiales; family Rhizobiaceae; genus Ensifer; species Ensifer sp. Root1252. The sequence goes on from NZ_LMDT01000002.1 coordinate 244,377, forward strand.
CTTCGGCATCAACCCGGAAAGGGTATGCGCGCAAAGGTCGAGCGCGGCCGATTGCCTTCCGCCATCCGGAAGTACTTAGAGCATTTCCAGGAAAAGTGCGAAGCAGTTTTCCGTCAGGAAATGCGTAAAAACAAGGAGATAGAGTTTTCTGTGACTCCGCCCAAACCGGAAACGCTCTAGCCCCCCGGCATGCTTTCCGACTACACCTTTACCCATGCGCCGTTTCGTTTTGACGACTGCACGCAGGCATCGACGAAGGCCATGCCCTTCATACCGTC